>NZ_JBIWGL010000018.1:100974-119105 GCF_044763535.1 Lysinibacillus sp. NPDC095746 | reverse complement strand
GTCGCTACCATTATACCGAATTTGGGGAGGTGCCCGTTTTTTATTGTTTTAGAACCCTTGATACTAAAGAGGTTAGAATTATGAAATTAACTCATTTATATAAAACAAAAAATAATATATTAGATTTATAAATTATTTATCAGTACCCTTTAACTAATAACGCTAAAGGAGACGCTTATGAAAAAACCTTTTATTTTGATTGTGATGTTTGCCATTGTAATGAGTGTTTTTTATACAAAGCTTTCACTGACACTCGTCGGTATTGGAATTATTGCTGCTTTTATCGGTACACTTGCTGGGGGTGCTGGGCTAATTACGATCCCTGCTATGATGCTTGTTGGTATACCTATTCAAATAGGCATTGCTACGAATAAATTTTCATCGGGCGTTGCAGCGTTGTCGAGCATCTTTTATCTTCTTTATCATAAAGAGCTTCGTCTAGTCTCTATTATGAAATATGTTGCTGTAGCTATTGCTGGAGGCGTTTGTGGAGCACTCCTAACCGTATCCATCTCAGAAAAAACAATGAATATTATTGCATGTATACTCCTTATCTTCGCCTTATTTATAACGCTGAAAAATAAAAAGTGGACTGTTATCTCAGAAGAAAATGACACTAAACACAGCAATAAATTATGGCAGCCATTTTTAATAGCGGTTTATGATGGCGGCTTTGGACCTGGCTCTTCAACCTTCAGCATACTGCACTTTTTACGCAACCATTACTCCTATATAAAGGCTGTACAGCTCACACGCGTACTTATTTTCGGGAGCTGCACAGGGGCATTTATCATTTTTTACCAAACAGGCTTTATTCAATGGCATTATGCAATGGCGATGGCAATAGGCTCCATTATCGGCTCTCAGCTCGGACTTTTCATTCTACCGAAAATTCCGATAAAAATAGCTAAAATCCTCTTAATAATCATCATTTCATTACTACTTATTCAAGTAACAATAAAAATAATTTAACTGCTTAAATGTTCATGAATTAACTTCCATTCATTGTTTAAGACCGTAAAAATATTCGTTGCTCTTCCGCTACCCGATACAAATTTCCCGTTATGATACCCTTCATAACGGTATGTATAAATACAGGTAGCCGATTGTTCATCAACCGTAAGCCACTGAACATTGGCGGCCGAATAAACTTCTTCCTTTATCAAATCCCATGCATTATTGAAATAAGCTCCTATTTCTTCTAATGTTATGCACGTTTTATCCGAAAACCAATACACCGCTTGCGGATGTAAAATTGCCTTTACGTTATTAAAATCATGGGAATTTGTCGCTGCAATATAGTTGTCTAAAGCTTGTTGATATGGCATAGTAATTCCTCCTTTCTTAACTAATATTAATCGAAATTCTACTACTTAGAAAAAAAAAGAATGAAATAGAAGAAGACATGACAAGACTATTTCAAACAGTTTATGATGAAATAAAATAAACGAGGAGGGTATCCATGCTCGCTACTATTCAACAACAACAACATAACTATGTCGTAAAATTTAAGCGACCACTGTCACATTCAGTTGATGCTGTTTGGGCAGTATTAACGGAGAATGAAAAGCTTCAAAAATGGATGAATAATTTAGAAATCATTGATCTTCGAAAGAACGGCACAATTCATTTTAATATGAATGATGGAACAAACGCTTATAAGGAAATAGCAATTACTGACTATACCGAGAAGAATGTACTCGAGTTTGATTGGGGCAAAGATACAGTAAGGTTTGAGCTCTCCCCAACTAGCAGCGGGTCCATATTAATATTACTTGAATCGATTAGCGAGCTAACTGAGCATACACCTAAAGATTTAGCCGGCTGGCATATATGCTTAGATATGCTCTCAGATTTATTAAACGGAACTGTACATGACGAATTTCCACTGGAAGAATGGCACAATAGGTTTGCAGCGTATACGCAGCTTGTGGATGACGTAGAGAAAATGTAAACAGAATTACGAATAAATCTCCTAAGCAGAGAAACACATGCTTTAGGAGGTTTATTATTGTTGAAAAATAAAATGGTCAATGCAGACATGTTAGGTGATTTACGTTTTAAGCTACTCGCCTTCTGAATAGCATGCTAGAAGATACATGCTAATTCAGGAACATTTCCTTGGCCATTTTTTCAACACTATGAACCAATAAAAATTCCCTATTATATACATTGCTACTTAATACGCCTAATTACCATCTCGAACATTCATACGAGCGAATATTTCTTCTTGCAATAGTTTGGAAGCGCCAACCACTTCTGTTACTCCAACGGAACCCTGCAATAAACTCTCTTCCTACAGCTGTTAGGAAGAACCAAAAGCCTGCTCCATTAAACATCCATATATACGTATTTCTAAATAAGCAAGCTTGAATACCACTTGTACCTATTCCAAAAGGTGGCAGTGATGGCACAAAGCTAGGCGGTGGACCAAGAGGCATTTGACCTGCTGGTGGCGGGCCAAAACTAGGTGGTCCAAATGATGGCGGCGGGCCGAAACCAGGCGGGCCAAACGGCGGTGATGGACCAAAACTAGGCGGGCCAAACGATGGTGGTGGTCTAAAACCAGGAAGTCCAAATGATGGTTCGAAACCGGGTTCTGGCAGTGGCACAATTTCTTCATATGGATTGTACATGATAAACCCCTCCCTTTTCATAATTCAATATATGTAAAAGGGCTAATAACCGTTGAGCAAATTGCCCATTAGCTTTGTATTCAATCGTTCTAAACCGTATTCGTAGGTATGTTTTCCAAAAAAGTCGTACCTTCATTTTTAATTCTATTATTGCGCAGCTAGAATCTTACTAACTTTGGCAGTAATACCCTATTATAAACCTCTCCGTCAAATAACTAATCAGCGGGGATTTTTTGTCATGTCATTATCTAGGCAAATAAGAATCCATCACTCGCCAATCCTCAAGCTTTTCTTCAAAGGATTTAATATTTTTACCTGGTATTGGACTAGTCGAAGGCATTTTTTGATATGCTCGACCATCTAAAACTTCAAGGCCAATATGCTTTTTAAAAACTTCGAATGATTTTGCGCCATTAAAGAGCACTAACTCTACATTAGGATAGTGCTCGAAAAGGGTTTTAAAATCATTCGGTTTTTCATTACGAATGGCCGCATCTAAGCTCCCTTTACGCTCACAGGATTCTATTGTATCCCAGAGACCAATATGATAATCCTTTAGCCATTTTAATCTTTGTCCATACTCCTGAGGTACATCCATCCCTACTATTTCCCCAATAATCGGCCAAAAGTGATTACGTGGGTTTCCATAATATTGTTGCTTCTCTAATGATTGCTTTCCTGGCATTGAGCCAACAATTAACACCTTCGTTGATAAATCAATAACTGGCGGTAATACATTTTTAAGTTCATTCGACATTACTTTCACTCCAATCAACTTATTTACACAGCATACGTTTTAACAAATGTCATCCACATCTTTTGCTGATGAGCCCAAATCATCTTGTTTTCCCACTATCACAATAGATCAAGCTTGAGGGTCCTCCTCTATTTATTGGCTATTTATGATAGACTAATCATCAGACAAATGCGCTATTTTTGAGATATTTTTATTTTTCCGTAAAGGTAGCAGTTACGAGTATCAAACTACATAGAGGTGAAATATGAGAAATTGGTTCCGATCTCTTACAGTTAGAATGATTTTTTTAATAAGTATCCTAATCCTTTTAATATGTGGAATGTTCATGTATCTTTTGCAAGAACATATCCGGGATACGACAGAAAAACAGATGGGAGCGGAAGCATTAAATATTGCTAAAACTCTCGCATCTATGGAAGAAATAATTGCAGCATTTAATAAAGAAAATCCAAGTGAAATCATCCAACCAATCGTCGAGCCTTTAAGAAAAGAAACTGGCGCAGCATATATTGTCGTTGGTAATTCTGAAGGAATTCGTTATTCACATCCTATAAAAGATAAAATTGGAGAAAAAATGGTTGGTGGAGACAATGATGCAGCATTGCTAGATAGACAAGCTTTTATTTCTAAAACTATAGGGTCATTAGGCGAATCTATTCGAGGTAAAGCCCCCATCATATTAGACAATAAAATTATTGGTGTTGTATCAGTCGGTTTTTTAACAGAAAATATCGATACAATCATCGAAAGCTATATTCACAAATGGAGCAAATACACCGTATTTATTCTTATAATAGGCATATTAGGTGCAATAGCTATTTCCATTTATATAAAAAAATTATTGTTTAATATGGAGCCTATTCAAATTGCTAAATTATATCAACAAAACAAGGTCATTTTAGAAACAACAGCCGAGGGTATAATAGCTGTCGATCACTTTAATCAAATTACGACCATTAATAAAAGTGCTTATGAAATGCTAGATTCAGCTCACAATAAATCTCTATCAGATTGGATGGGTACAAAAATCGAGCATATTTTTACGCCTAAAATTGTTGCAGAGAAAAGCATTTATAATTTAGAGTTACCACTTGATGAGCATATTATCATTTTAAATAAAACACCTTTAGTTGAAAAGAAAAGGAAAATTGGTTCACTATACACCTTTAGAAAAAAAGTAGATATTCAAAAAATTATTGATGAATTAAAACAGATGAAGCAGTATGCAAATGTTCAACGGGCATATACTCATGAATTTGCTAATAAGCTTCATATCATTTTAGGTTTACTTGTTCATAAGCATTACAACGAAGCGATTGAATTTATTAAAGAAGAACGAAATATACAACTTAAAAATCAAGCTTTTTTAAATAGTAATGTAACAACCCCTCTTCTACTTGCATTAATTCAGGGAAAAATATCAGAAGCCGCAGAGCTAGGCATCAAACTCGAACTAAACGAGATTTCTTCATCTATCGAATTATCTAAGCAGCAAGAAAACGCTATTCTAACAGCTCTTGGTAATGTACTTCAAAACGCTATTGAAACTTTAAAAAGCTGGGAATCCTCAGATAAAGTGATTCAACTATCAATTAACAATTATAAAAATCATTACTTATTTGAGATTCAAGACAATGGACCAGGTATTGATAACAATATGTACGATAAAATTTTTACAAAAGGGGTATCTACTAAAGAAGGGTTAGATCGCGGGCATGGGCTAGCTATAAGCAAGAAAGCCCTTCAGGAGATAAATGGGGAAATTTTATTGGATTCAGGTGATTTATCAGGAGCATGTTTTTTAATAATAGTTCCTAAAGGAGACATTGAGAATGACAATATCAAAAAGTGTATGGATTATTGAAGATGATTTTAGAGTAGCAAAAATTCATGCAGATTATGTTCATAATATAAAAGGATTTATCGTTACTGAAAATTTACGTACAGGAAAAGAAACGATTGAAAAGCTAAAGACGACCTCTAGTTTACCAGAAATTATATTAACAGATTTGTATATTCCTGATGTTGAAGGTAGCTCATTAGTAAGCCATATTCGCCACCTCTATCCATCTATAAAAATTATCGTAATCTCAGCAGCAACTGAAATAAATTTAATAAAGGATATATTGGACTTAGGAATTTCAGATTACTTAATAAAACCCTTTGAAGAGCAACGACTTCAAAGAGCATTTCAGAAATATTTACAAGAACATCATTTATTTCAAAATAGTAAAAATGTCACTCAAAAGGATCTTGATTCATTATTTTATAGGGAATCCACCAATAAAATAATAGATGAAGAAACGTTTGTAAAAGGCATTGATTTGCACACATTACATATTGTTAAAAGCATTTTCGAAGATCTCAAAACCCAGGAGCTTACAGCCTCACAATTAAGCGAACTCATCGGTTCAAGTCGTTCAACAGCCCGCCGTTATTTAGAATACTTAGTTGGCGAACAGTTTTTACAGACAAAATTGATTTACGGCACCGTCGGAAGACCTGAACGGAAATATGTATATCATGGAACTTATGAACAAAACTAATATTATATTCTTTATTTAACATATGACTATATTGTTTTCCTCCCTTTGGCACTATGATATTTTTTAAATAATCTGAATGATTGATCACAAAGGGAGGGAATATTTTTGAGTTTAAGTATAATCGGATTTTTAACCATTATTATTATTGTTGCTCTACTTATTAGTGGTCGTGTATCACCACTTGTAGCAATGGTAATACCACCTATCGTAGCAGCATTTATAGCTGGCTTTAATTTTGATGAATTAGGAGAATTCTTTAGTTCTGGATTAAGCTCTGTAATGAATGTAGCTGTTATGTTTATCTTTGCTATTATTTTCTTTGGTATTATGCAGGATGTAGGATTATTCGAACCGTTGATCAATAAAATGATTGCGCTTTCAAAAGGAAATATTATTGTCGTTGCAGTAATAACAGTGATCATTGCTGTAGTAGCGCAGCTAGATGGTTCTGGTGCTTCAACATTTTTAATTACAATCCCAGCATTATTGCCTTTATATTTACGTTTACGCATGAATCCATATCTATTGCTGTTACTAGTTGGGGGAGCTGCAGCAGTTATTAATATGATTCCTTGGGGTGGTCCATTAGGTCGTGTGGCTTCAGTTTTAGAGACGGATGTAACTGAACTTTGGTATCCTTTAATCACTATTCAAATCATTGGTGTCGTGTTAATGATAGCTTTAGCAGTGTTCCTTGGTTTTAGAGAAAAGCGCCGTATTTTAAAACAATATGGTACCCTTGACTTCGCAAATGATGATCATGTCATTACACAAGGTGTTGTTTCATCAGAAGTAGACACAAGCTTACAACGACCAAAACTATTGTGGATTAATGCAATTGTTACTGTTCTTGTTATCGGAATTTTAGTTGCAGGTATTTTACCAGCAGGATTAGCCTTTTTAATTGGGGTGGCCATCGCCTTACCAATCAACTATCGTTCTCCTAAAGAACAGATGGAACGTGTACGAGCACATGCACCGAATGCCTTAACGATGGCGTCTATCATCATTGCTGCTGGATTATTTTTAGGTATCCTTAATGGTACTGGGATGTTAACTGCAATTGCCAACAACGCTGTAAACATTCTACCATCAGCCCTATCATCTTATTTACATATCATTATCGGGGTATTAGGGGTACCATTTGATTTAATACTAAGTACAGATGCATATTACTTCGCGTTATTCCCTGTAGTTGAACAGATTGGCTTATCTTTCGATATTGATTCTCTTTCAACTGCCTATGCAATGATTATTGGTAATATTGTAGGTACATTTGTATCGCCACTTGCCCCTGCTGTTTGGTTAGCTTTAGGCTTATCAGGGTTAGAAATGGGGAAACACTTAAAATTCTCTTTCTTCTGGATGTGGGGATTGAGCATTACTTTACTATTCATTGCTGTAGCAATAGGAATTATTGCTATCTAAATTAACTAGAGTACCAGTTGTCGAGTATTGATCGGCAACTGGTTATTTTTCTATCCTCATAGCGTGGGGTTGATTTCCGTTCCGGCTGGGCGCTTTGTAGCTGTCGCTTCGCTTTCGCGCAGAGCAGAGCTTCCTGGGGGGCGTCCGATGAGCCGCTTCGCTTCGCTGCAGGGTCTCGGGCCAACACGATGTTGGTCACGAAGGCGTTATCACAGGACGTGATGGTTTTAGCCCTCGTTCCTCTATCGCTGATCCCCGAGGAGTCGCCCAGTCTCCACTCCACCTTTTACTTAGGTATTGATTATAGAGGAAAATCAGATCCGGCCAGTATTTCCTTTGAGCTTTTTACATGCAGGTTATGGGATGAATGATTTTTTATATACGTCCTTACAATTTCATAACCAATGCAATACCCTATCCATTGAGGAAGCTTTCCTCCATATAAAAATTCAGCATGATTGTTTAACCCTTTTATATTGATTTGAGGTAAAAAATGTTCCTTCCAAATTTCTAGCATTTTATCAAATGAGTAGGACCTCAACCATGGCGCTAACCATCTATCACCGTAAATCTCCTCCACTGCACATTCTGCTAATCCCTCTAAAATTAAAGAATCTAACAGAGTCACTTCATCTAGAGATTTATCTAAATATTGCAGACGACAAACATGATTATACTCATGTGCAAATAATGCTTTAAGCTCCTGCTTTTCAAGCTCTCCAATATATAAAAACAAAGCATTTGGATAGGCTACACCGTTTTTATTAGTAATAGTTTGCTCCTGCGTGATCGGAAAGATATAGATTGGTATAGTTGGACCGCTCCATTTCTCCTTTAAATAGATAAATTCCTTCTGTACTACTTCCCAAACGTTTTGTTTTTTTAACTTGTTAATGTCTATTTTTTCATGTGAATTAAAAAGCCCTTGCTGCTGTAGTTCAAATTGTATTTCATCTGGAGACCCACCAATAAAAATCTCTACTAAACGATCGCAAAGAATAGAACGTTGTAAGTCCTCAGGATTTTTACTGTCATTAAGCCTTTGACTAGCTATTAATTCATTGAGCCACTCATCTGTTGGTATTATTGACATACATTCCCTCCTTACTATAGCTTATGTCGGAAGTAGACAATCGGCTAGTGATATTGATTGCAACCGCATATATTAGCTTGTAAGGAAGTCGAAAGGAGGGATAGTTTGTGAATCCAGCTGATACTTATAATCTTTGCTGTAGATATCATGGTAAACGTGTAAGAATTACAGAAACTTGTGGCAGAGTACATTATGGAGAAATAACTAGGGTGGATAGAAGACAGGTGTGGATTCTACCTGATAGAAGATTTGGCGGTTATGGTTTAGGTTACTGGGGTTGGGGAGGAGCCGGAGCAGGATTTGGCTTTGGAATCGCACTTGGAGCAGTTGCCGGAATTGCACTAGCACCACTATTATTCTGGTAATATCGAAATGACTAATTATACTATCCGCTGCGCGATGACAGACTTACTGTCATGGGGGAAAAAAACAAGCCATTTCATGCTGCTGAATGGCTTGTTTTTCCTTATTGCACTTTCTCTTGTTGCTGTTTACTTTTAATCAACTCGGATATTGTGACAAATGTATAACCTTGTTTTTTTAGTTCTGGTAAGATTTCTTCCAGTGCCTTAATGGTCTGCGTACGATCGCCGCCTCCATCATGGAACAAAATAACATCTCCAGGCTTCGACCCCTTCATCACTTTTTGGACAATTTTCTTAACCCCCGGCTGTTTCCAATCTTGAGTATCCTGATGCCAAGACCACATAACTACTTTGTATCCATCCTTAACAGCAGAATTGATCATTTGATCATTATAGTAACCACCTACAGGACGAAACAAAACTGGTGCAAATCCAGTAATACCATAAATTATTTCCTTTGTCTTACGTAGTTGTGCCTGTAATTCAGCTACGGAAGCTTTAAACGGATGTGAATACGTATGATTGGCCAGCTCATGCCCTTCAGAATAAGATCGTAAAACAAGGTCTGGATATTTTTCTGCATTCTTTCCAATAATAAAAAACGTCGCCTTTGCATCATACTTTGCCAATAAATCTAAAATAGCTGCCGTATATTTAGGATGAGGCCCATCGTCAAAAGTTAGAGCAATTATTTTGTCTTTTGTGTTAATATCCCAGACAACTTCCCCTGTCTCCTCATAATAAGGTCGACCTTTATCCGCATAAGTTGTCAGCTCTGTAAAAAATACCGATATGATTAAAAAACAAAGGGATAAAACCAATACATATTTACGTGTCATAAGCATCACCTCCCAAGTTCAAATTCACATAACTCCGTCAACTTAATATTTACGAATTACATTGAATTATACTTGTGAAGGTTTGGCTGTTTTCTCCTCTTAACTATTTCAAATTAAATTCCCTATTATATTTTGAACGAAATGTGAAAACACTCACAAAGTACTTTCTTTTTTCACTAATTGATGTAAAATAAAAGACACAACTGATATATAACAACAAAAAAAAAAATCAATTGTTTACCATCTGTTATAGCACAAAAAAACAACAAAGGGGATCTTTCATTATGTGGATTATTACAGTTTTTGAACAAAATACTTACCGTATGTTCGAGTATAAAACTAAAAACGAGGCAACGGTTGCATTAAAAAATTTCAAACAAACAGCTATGCTTTCTTATACTAAATAATTTTAAAGAATCAACTCTTATGAAACGGGTTGATTCTTTTCTTTCATTTTATTGGAAAAACTATGTGTCAATTAAGGTGTCACTTTTCAGCAAAATGAGGGAATGATTTCCGTTCCGATCAGGGCGCTTTCGCACAAAAAACATCCGCTGCACTCCAGTCTGTGACGTGATCCCCAAGGAGTCGCCCAGTCTCCACTCCAATCAACCAACTCACTAAGAATGTATCTTCCGGCATAACTCATTCGCCGTTCGTTTTATTTTAGATAACAAATAATTTTAGTGAAAATGTCGAACACCTTTTTATCTATCGCCATATGTATATAGAGAAAAGGAGTGATTTCGGATGGTGATAATTGAGCCTATTATGATTAAAGGCAATTTTTTCACTGCAGTAGTTGTTCAATTACCAAAAACAACACTGCTGACAATTTCAAATGATACGGGCTACATTATGTGTGGGGCTTTAGATGTTGGTCTATTAAATGATCGCTTAGCAGACCGGAAGATTATTGCTGGTCGAGCAGTTGGTGTGAAAACAATTGATGAGCTATTGACGGCTCCATTAGAATCCGTGACATATGAAGCGCAACAACTTGGTATTACTGAAGGAATGTCTGGCGTAGAGGCGTTATTAAAAATGGTATAACAATTTTTTTACAAAGCGTCAGTGCAATACGACTGGGCGCTTTTTTCTTCTGTCTTCTATAATGGTGTATAAGCTATATACTGTATCCCTATACTTTAGACAAAAGGAGTGTTCGTTTTGTCTAAAGATAATCATCGGAAAATACATGTAATTTTGTTGTTAATAGTACTTATTATTTTCGTGTGGTCTGTCATAAAACCAGCATCCTATTTGGATTGGGTCGCAGAAGTAAGTCCTGCTGTCGTTGCAATTATTATTGTAGTCGCTATTTATAACAAGTTTCGCTTTACAACGTTTTCTTATTTTATCATTGCCCTTTTGTCTATTCTAACATTTATAGGTGGACATTATACTTATTCAGAAGTTCCACTTTTTAACTGGATTAAAGAAGAGTTTCACTTAAAACGAAACGACTACGATCGATTTGGGCATTTCCTAAAAGGTTTGATGGCCATTGTCATAAGAGAAATATTAATACGAAAAACACCACTAGTAAAAGGCGCCTGGTTAACAGGCATAACCATAAGCATTATGCTTGCTATTGCTGCTCTCTACGAAATTATTGAATGGCTCAGTACGAGAATTTCAAAAGGGAGTAAAGGAGCCAAAGATTTTTTAGGTATGCAGGGAGATCGCTGGGATGCACAATGGGACATGCTTTCGGCCTTCCTTGGAACAATTTTGACTTTACTGCTATTTACAAAATTACATGATAGATTATTAAAAAAACTCAAAAAGTAAAAAACATGAGCCTTTTGAGACGATACATTTACCAATCCTATCTCAGATCGGAATTATTGAGGAACATGAAAGTTCGCCTGTCCTAAATAGAATCTTCTGAACATGAAATTCAATATTAAATGAGCCTTCTGCCTGGATAACATGAAGGCTTTAACTATAGTTAAAATTTAAATGTATTTTTTTCTAGACGTACTGTTTCATCAAAAGTTTTAAAAATGATATCAAAATGTTCACTATACGAATGCATAAACAATTCATATTGGATTCGACGTTCTTCATGGGAGTGCTTTAAATAATTAATATCAGTTCCCCTTTCAATTACATCACGACTCGACCTTCTTTTTAATTCCGTCTCACCATCTGTATAGAAGTAAATTTTTAAATCAAATAATTTCGGATTAATAAATGCTACACTCATTCCCTCAACAATGGTTATGTTAGTTTTTGAAGAAATTAACGCACTTTTCATATAATGCGTATCAATTGTCAATAAATCCAGACCTTCTCTAACCATCTGAATATCCCTTTCCAAAGAAGGTAAATGATGTGCCGCTGGATGGCAAGCGGTCATTTTAAAATGATGCTGTTCGTTTCGAAAATTATAGTTGATAATTGAATGCTTGCGTATATCCGAACTAACAATATACGGGTCTGTATTCATATAATTCACTTCACTTTGGTTTAAACAGTTGATAAGTTTATTAGCAAATGTTGTTTTTCCAGCTGCACCATGCCCTGAAATACCAATAACAATTGATCTATCTTCCTTTTTGATCCAAGCTACGATATCTTGCAATAACCTATCCATCTTTCTTCCTCGCTTCCTTTTATCACAAAATATATTTACAACTCAAGATTTAGCTCATCTCCATAATGTGGGGCGTCCAGTTGGAACGGCAATCAACTTAGCACACGAATACGTTTTAACTAATGACATCCAACTTTTATTAAATAGGAAGGATATTCACATAAATTTTCGTCATTCCCATATACGTTCTAAAGTCATTTCATGATCCTTAATACTTAGCCTAAAAACATCTGGATTTCTTAATTGAGTCCAAAACTGAAAGTCTACATCATTATGATAATTTTTTAATAGTAAGGTAATGATATTTCCATGGCTAACGATAATGATATGTTCGGACTCACTTTTGAAAATTTCCTCAACAGCGTTAACGATACGCTCCATCGCTTCATTACTTGACTCTCCACCCTCAAACTTTAACTCCATATCGGTAAAAGTTGCTCGAAGTTTCTCATACCAATCGAGCAAATCACTCGAGCTTAATATACGTTCTGAAAGGCGTTCGTCAATTTCAACAGTTATATTTCCCCTCTTACTCAGTGGTTCTATAGTTTGCATTGCTCGTAAAAAGGGACTAGTAATAATTCGATCAATTTTCTTGTCAGCGAAAAACTCGGCTAAAACTTCAGCCTGAAGAAAGCCCTGTTCTGTTAAAGAAGCATCCGGTGACTGTCCCTCGGCTTCGCAATGTCTAATGACATAAATATGTTTAACCATATAAACCTCCTGAAGAAAATATGGAGAACCTACATCATTTAGTAATCACAATATCTGCATTTTCTTAAAGATTAGTACCTTTAGATGCTGCGTGATACCTGTTCAAAAACATTTCCTCTGCTTTTTCATAGCTTCCGAATGCAATCGTCTCCCGCTTTGCTCCCCTTTTTCTAGCTAGCTCATAATCTGTCTGTACAAAAACTTTATATGCAAACCTAGATAATATCTGCTACTTTTGAATAAGTTCTCGTCTTAACATTACCTCACAGATTATAAGTTTTTATTTTACAGTAATTATACCTCCATTGCTAATTAGCTCCAATTTGTTTGACGCATCACCAATCTTACCTTTCTTTAATTGATCCATATGTTCTTCTTTCTGGTAACCTTCTAAATTCACGCTTATGTCAGATGAATCACTTTTCGCTATAAGCTCTAATGATTTCGGTGCCTCTTTGTATGAGATCGTAATATCTCCAGAAGCTGTTTCTACAAATAGTGCTTTTCCTTCGCTAATTTCTTTCATTAAGACTTCACCGCTAGTCGAAGTAATTTTCGTTTTCGGACTGTTAACTCTAGTAATGTAGCTATCACCATTTGTAGCAGCTATCGTTAATTCATTTAAAGAACTGTCTACGATACTCAATTCACCATCTTTTGATGTAATTGTACCTTTATCTGCCGATAACCCTTTAATGATTTTAGTGCCAGAGTCCGTTGAAATTGAAAGTTCTTCTGTTTTAATGTTGTTAATTTTGATATCACCATAACTATTTTTTAATGCAATCTTACTCACCGCTTTTTTAGGGATCGAAATGTGAATAGTATCTTTCTTTCCAAAGTTAAAGTTTTTCATAACCCCTTCTTCATTGTCTTGTTGAATTACTTTTACTTTATTTCCATCTTTCTTAATTTCAACAGGATTGCTGTGCTGCTTTTGTTGTTGCTTACTATCAAATTCAATTGTTAGTTGATCAGATTCTGTATTTTCTAATGCTATATCCCAGGACTCTATGTTTAGTTCTAGTTCTTTAATTTGCTCAACATCAAAGGACTGTTCTTCAGTGATGCTCTTTTCTCCATTTATTTTAAGCGTGAAGAATATTCCTCCTACCACAATAACGAATATCAATGCTATGATTGCTTTTTTCACATTACATCCTCATTTCTCATTTTTAGGTTAAATCTACTTTGTCGACTTTATAATAGGACAGATAGCCGATAATAAGCCCTAATAGACACATTGTTGTTGGGACAATGATAAATTGAGATAAACTTGTAGATGTATCCCCATTTGAAACCGTTGCATTAATCAAAAATCCAATTAAAACAGCGGATGTAATTGTCGCAGCTGTTGATTTTTTTCGCATACCAAAGTACAAAGGAATTAGGCTTACCCCAGCCATCATAAAAGCAATGATCAAGGTAGAAGGTATAGTAGCTACCATCTCCTGTATCTCAACGGGAGATTCAAAGAAGTTCATCATTGGATTAAAAAAATAAACAGCGATATTCATCATAAATGTCGCAATAATAATGCTAAAGTAACAGAATCCAAAAACTAAAGACAGCTTAGCAAAAATAATCTTTTTCCTTTTTAATGGATACGTAAATAATAATTGAACCGTCTTATTTTTGTATTCGTCAATGACTAAACGGGATAAAATCACACTCGAAAAAATGATAAAAACAATGCGAATTAATATATTTGTCAAAGACATAAAATCTGTATAATCTTGAAACATCTTTTCATCTGCAGAACCAACTGCCATAAGTGCAACTGCAGTAAAAATCCCTATAGTACATATGATTAAACCTTTAAAATAGCCAGTCATACAATTCTTTTTCCACTCAAGCTTTAGCAATTTATGCATATTGATTCCCTCCATTAATAAGATTTAAGAAATACTCTTCTAAATGCTGTTGTTGTTTTTCAATGCTATTGACAACAATGTCATTTAAAATAAGTTCCTTATTAATTCGTGATTGAGAAATGTTATGTTCAAAAATCCGTATACAATGTCGATCCACAATTTCATATTTTCGAATACCTAACTTGTTCTCCAATACATGAATCGCTTTTTTCACATCGTCTATTTTAATCTCCAGATACTCCATGTTCTCTTTTCGAATATCGTCCATTTTTACTTCCTTTAATAATTTCCCATGATGAAGGATGCCAATTGTATCTGCTATTGATTCAATTTCTGATACGATATGACTTGATATTAATATTGTGATTCCAAGCTTCTCCTTTAGATATAGCAAGAGCTCTCGAATATCTTTAATACCGATTGGATCAAGACCATTTATCGGCTCATCCAAAATAAGAATTTCCGGTTTAGCAACAATGGCACGTGCGATTCCTAATCTTTGCTTCATCCCTAGAGAAAATTCATGTATTTTTTTATGTTCAACACCACGAAGGCCTACTATCTCTAATGCCTCTTCGGTAGCCCCTTTTTCATAAACTCCAATATACTCACAGTGAAGCTCTAAATTCTCCTTCGCTGTTAACCTGTCGTAAAATTCCGGGTACTCGATAATACTGCCTATTTTGCTCAAGTATTGATAGGAAGTAGTAGAAATGGCTTGATTCAATATTTTAATATCACCTGAAGTTGGTTTTACTAAGTTTAAAATCATCTTCATAATCGTTGTTTTTCCAGCCCCATTCGGACCTAAAAACCCATAAATCTCCCCCTTCTTAACATTCATATTGACATTCGAGACGGTCTCGACTCCTTTAAAGCTTTTACTTAATTGATGTAGTTGAATAACAGTTTCCATGTTATGTACTCCTTACCATTTTGAATTCGTTACATTAAGCTTAATAAACAAAAGTAAAATCAAAGTAAACTCGATGGAAAATGACAGTAATTTTTTCAAGAGAGTAAGGATATAAAAAGCTGAAGCTGTTATGATGAAATTGAAATGAGGGGATAAAAATGGAAACTGCTAAAAAAATCTTAATCGTAGATGATGAGATTGGTATATTAAAATTATTAGAAATTACGTTACGGAAAGAAAACTTTATCAATATTGATACTGCTTCAACGGGCAAAAGTACACTACAGCTTGTCAAAGATAATCATTACGATATTATTTTGCTCGATATCATGCTACCAGATATAAGTGGTTTTGAACTTTGCACAGAAATACGCAAGCAGACAAATACACCCATTATATTTGTTAGTGCTCGCTCTACTGATTTTGATAAATTAACGGGATTGGGTATCGGCGGAGATGATTATATTACAAAGCCTTTTAATCCTTTAGAGGTCGTTGCCCGAATAAAGGTCATCCTTCGACGTCAAAAAATGTATGAACGTTCTCAACAACAGCAAACTACAAAATTTGATTTCGGTTATTTTACTCTTAATCCTGAATCTGCTACATTAATCGTTAATAATCAGCCTGTCGAATGTACAGCTAAAGAGCTAGAGTTGCTACACTTCTTTTGTAAAAATCCGAATCGTATTTTCACAACTTCACAGCTTTATGAATTCGTGTGGGGAAATGATGTATATGGTGAGGAGAAAACCGTCACGATTCATATTTCAAAGCTAAGGAAAAAGCTTGGGGATGATACACGTAAGCCTAGAATAATTGTGAATTTAAGGGGCATTGGTTATAAATTCATTCCACCGAAAGAGGATTCACTATGCGAATAAACACTCGATTTACGTTACACCTTGCACTGGGGATTATTCTGTGGATGCTATTGAGTGGAATTTGTATTGTGATCGAACTCGAAGGTATTCTCCCACTCTTTAAAAAATCTGTTAGTGAAGCTTATCAGAGTCTATTAGTCGCATGGATTTTCGGATTCAGCACTATTGTTTGTATCGCTGTATTTGGTTGGTATTTCGGGGGTCCTCTTGGTTTTATAATGGCTTGGATCCATCAGCTATCACAAGAAAACTATACACAACCTGTTGGACTATCTAAAATCTATACACGCAAAGGAAAGCTCCGTATGCGTTATATGTTATATCAAGAGGTACTTCAACACCTACAATCCTTATCAGGAAAATTAAAAGCTGCTGAAACCGAACGTGAAAAGGTTGAACAAGCAAAACAAGAATGGATTGCCGGTATATCCCATGATTTAAAAACGCCATTAACATATATTACAGGCTACTCTACCCTATTATTAAACGATCAATACGATTGGTCCAAGGAGGAAGCTCGTTCCTTTATTCAAGAGATTGCAGATAAAGGCAAGCATATGGAGGAACTTATTCAAGATTTAAGTCTCGTCATTCAGTTTAATAATACAGACGGTCAGTTACCCTTACATAAAACCAATCAGGATATTGTGGACTTTACAAAAAGAATTGTTGCTAATATAAGCAACAATCCACAGGCCAATGACTATATATTGCACTTTAAAACTGATACATCTGTTATAAACATTGATTTTGATACGAAATTCATGCAACGCATATTACAAAACATTCTTATGAATGCCATTATCCACAATCCACCTAACACAAATATTTATACACAGATTTTTAATAGGACAAAGCATGTTGAAATTCACATTGTGGATAATGGCGTAGGTATGTCTCAACATATGATGGAAAATATATTCCAGCAATATTATCGTGGAACTACTACAGAATCTTCTTCTGAAGGTACTGGACTGGGCATGGCGATCGTTTATAAACTCGTTCAAGCTCATAACGGCACTATCTCAGTACAGAGCGAACCTTCTAATGGGACAACGTTTATTATTACATTACCTAAATAATAATATGGGAATTACATTTCCGGACTCCGCTTGAGCAGTTTTGAGGTGCACCTGATCACTTTTGAGTCATACCTGATCACTTTTGAGTCGGACCTGATCACTTTCGGAGCCGACCCGATCACTTTCGGGGCAAACCCGATCACTTTTGAGTCATACCCGATCACTTTCGGAGCCGACCCGATCACTTTCGGGGCGTACCCGATCACTTTTGAGACGGACCTAATCACTTTTGGGGCGTACCCGATCACTTTCGGCCGACCTGATCACTTTTGAGTCATACCCGATCACTTTCGGGGCGTACCCGATCACTCTCGGCGCGGACCTGATCACTTTTGAGTCATACCCGATCACTTTCGGGGCGAACCCGATCACTCTCGGCGCGGACCTGATCACTT
>NZ_JBIWGL010000018.1:0-100878 GCF_044763535.1 Lysinibacillus sp. NPDC095746 | reverse complement strand
GTCCCGATCACTCTCGGCGCGGACCTGATCACTTTTGAGTCATACCCGATCACTTTCGGGGCGAACCCGATCACTCTCGGCGCGGACCTGATCACTTTGAACGCCTGCCAGAACCATTACCATTCATGAAATCGTATTGTTTAACATATATTTAAGCATCATAAATTGGCTCAATAAGGAGGATTCCATGCAATCTGAAAAATTGCGACTAAGAAAGATTCAACATCTTGCTCATGAAATTACTGATAAAATGAATAAAGGTGAAGAACTTACTCACTCAGAAACGATGATTCCTATTATAGATAATTTATCTCGCGCAATTGGCGATTTAACCGATTCCTATGGACAGTATTCATTAGACTATGTAGAGGAAAAAGTAAAAAACGCGCATGCACTTTTATTTAACAAGGAAAGAATTGATGTCTATTTATAAAGATATGGGAAAAGGGTAACCATTTATATGGTTACCCTTTAGATTTAATGCGTTTCAGGATTAAATGTTTTACAATCTGTTTCTTCACTATTAGATGCCTGCTGTCCCTTTTGACTTACAACATAGATTTTTTCTGCACCACATCTGTTTCCAGAGTTCCAAAACGTACAGTTATTGACTTCACAAAGAATTTCTTGTGCCATCGTTTCCACACCTCCTCTTTTTTTATCATTAACAAAATAGAGGTATTCAATACTTATTTAGATGGTGTAATGAAACAGAAATAGACATCTTATTTTGATGTTTATTGGCTTCTGGTAAAGAAATTCAAGTTCCATAATTATAAAAAATGCTATTGCCTTCATTTAGGTAATAGCATTTTTATGTTATTCAATAACTTTTGTCGGTGTTGCCTCTTGAACAATTATCATGCCATCATATGCCTTAGCAGGTGTCATTTTAATCGTATAAAGCATCTGTGTGAACTTGTACCAAAAGCTAAAATCATCGCCGATATTACCCATTCTTTGTTTTTTTGCTACGATGTCAGCTAACTCCTGAGATTCATTAGCCTTTTTAAAATCTACATAGAAAATATTTTCCTTCACTTCGCTGAAAGCATCTATTAATGCATTATGATGCTCAATTGTATGATCTTTTCTTTCGCCAGACCCATTTTGTGCCTGAAACGTATTGTTTACAAAGTCAGTTCCAATAGCAAAGTACGCATCTTTATACACTTCGTCTAGATGTTGACCCATAGATTTGTATCCTGCCGTATTCGCTGAAGTTTTCTCTATATGCCCATTATGAGCAGACATTAGTACTTTATCATGACCTTGAGCCGCTTCAAAATCAACGATCCATTGCAAGTTTTTCGCTAAATACTCATCACGAAGACTCATATAATTGCTGTCATTTAAAAATAATTGCGTGCGTTGCTTGATGATTTGTGCATATTGAGCAGCAAATAAATGTGCTTCTTTCGAGGATTGCTTTTCATAAGAGTCTTTATTAGTTTGCAAATCCTTTATGATGGCATCAATATTTTTATCAAGCTCCTCTAGCTGACTAGTTGATAAATCTCTCATTGTTTTATTCGTTACATCTTTTAGCTGTGCCTTATATTTCTTAGCACCTTCACTATTAACCACTTCGTAATAATCTAGTAACCCTTTTTTACTATAATCATAGCGTTGCATATCGTTACCGTAAAAATAAATTTTATCTTTCTCATCGGCAGTCAAGTTATAATCATGCATCCACTGAACAAACTCAATCATTTGCTCCGTTTTATAGATTCCATAATCTAAAGCTTTTACCGCTTCCTCAGCTGTGCCAGTACCTTTTAAAATAAACTGATTAATTTGCTGAGCACCACCAAAATCACCTTCTAAAACAAAAACACGAACATTTTCATTTTTAATTAGAGCCTTAAATACATCCTTCTTTAATGTTTGGAATTCAACGTTTCCATGTGTTGCTTCTCCAAAACCAACTACTTTCACATCATTTGGAATATCGATATCTTCAATCGCTGATGTATATTTTGCAGCATCCTTAATAGCTTCTCCCTTTCCACAGCCCGCTAGAGATACCAAAAGAAATAATGCTGAAATGAATAAAAAACTCTTTTTAACAAATACCATTTTTAAAAATCTCCCTTAAAAGTTAACTGAATGGTGAAGACTAAGTGGGGATGAAGTAAATCCCCACTTCACTTTATACAGCTTTTCGTTGGAAATATAAATATCCTCCAAGGAAAAACAGTACGAATCCTCCTCCTACAACTGTTAATAATTGATCCCAAGGCACGAAGAATACATCACCTGTATTGCCACCTACATTCATCATCAAGAAGGGCTGTCCCCATGGATAGTAAGGTCCAAAACGTGCAGAATTGACTGCTAGTATAGACGGTAAAGTAAAAGTAACGTTTACTGCAAATGGAGCAGCAAAACTTTTAAACATGATGGACGTCCATAGCTGCAACGCTACTAATGGCATTGTTGCTAGCCATCCGCCAAGAATACTTTTCCACACAATTTCCATTGGGAAAGGATCTGAGTAGCCTTTCATAATACCCACTATATATATAGAACATAAATATAGTATTTGCATCGCCATCACAAGAAGCATAATTAATACATACTTTGCAACAAACACTTTCCCTCTTGTCACAGGTAGTGCTAAAAGTTGTTTCCAGCCACCAGATTGATGTTCATATCGACAAATAAGACTCGCAAATACTCCTGAAATTAAAGGTAGAAATAATAATGCATACAATAAATTCATAGAAATTAATGAGCTATACCATTCATTAATCCCAGAATTTGACATGCCACTAAAATTTGATGTTAATCCGATAAAAAGTCCGATTATAGGCCCCGCAAAAATTAATGGCACCATTTTAGATTTGCGTAATTTAAACCATTCAGCGCTCAGTATAGACCCCATTACTTTACATCCCTTCTAGCAAAATCTATCATTCCGATAATATACAGTAAAATACCTATGCCCACTCCAAGCATGACATTAATAATGGGCTCATCCCATTGATTCATTAACGATGGCCATTTCCAAATCATCCAGTCAGGCAATACAAATGACGAATAAGCAAAAATCACACCGAAAATACCTACTGTAATGGGTATCCCCTGATTATGACAAACGCTTGCAATCCAAAGCTGAAGTGCCAATATTGGCAACGAAGAAAAAAATGGATAATAAGCAAATTTAGCAATTTCAACATATGGTATGCTGTCACCTAAATCTAAAAACACTCCATAAGCCATTGACAATAGCATTAAAATCGTAGAAGACATAAACAATAAAATTGCTAGAACAGTGAATTTTGATAAATACACTGTTAATTTAGACACAGGCAGTGCAATTAGTTGCTTCCACGCATTGGTTTCATTTTCAATGCTCGCTATAAATGAAGTTAAAATAGCAATCCCTAAAACGATAGCAAGTGGGGTAAATGCATGAACATTTAATAAGTAGTAGCCCCAATCGTCCTCGCTTTGCTCTAACAAATAGTCCTTCCTTATACCGTAATTCACCATTTGCATGGCAACAACACCGATTGGTCCTAAAGCTGTTAAAAACCATAATCCTTTGCGTTTAATTTTCAAAAAGTCAGAAGTTAATAGTTTTCCTATCATAGCGCTTGCTCTCCTGTTGTCATTTGAAGGAAAATTTCCTCTAAAGATCGTTTTTCTTCCTCTACTCGATAAACCGAGATACCTTCTTGTACAAGGATTTGTACAATATGTGCCACTTTTTCATCTGAGCATTCATCGAATAAAATGAGGTCATCCTTATGTTCTGCTTTAATACCATTTGCAACTAGTGAACGCCAGCCCTTTTCACTATCGCTCACTTTAATGACTACCTTTGGCTGAGCAAATCTACGCATTGCTTCAATTGAATCTTGGAAAATCATTTTCCCCTTTGTCACAATGCCCACTTGCGTTGCCATTTGATCTATTTCAGATAATAGATGACTCGAAATAATAATTGTCATGCCATATTCTTCAGGAAGTCGTTTAATCAAATTACGAATTTCGATAATACCAGATGGATCAAGTCCATTCGTTGGTTCATCTAAAATAAGTAATTCAGGATTATGTAACAATGATGCAGCAATACCTAAACGTTGCTTCATCCCAAGAGAAAAGCCTTTTACTTTTTTATTTGCAGCATCCTTCAAACGAACAATTTCTAATACTTCATCGATGCGTGACTTCGGTACACCTAAAATTTTTCTTAATGCTTCTAAATTTTCATAGGCCGTTAAATGTGGATAATAGGAAGGGTTCTCTACTAATGAACCAACCTTTGCTAAAATATTAATTCGTTCCTTCTTTAAATCTTTTTGGAAGATTTTGATTGTCCCAGAAGATGGCTTCATTAGACCAAGAAGCATACGAATCGTCGTCGTTTTTCCTGCTCCATTCGGTCCTAAAAACCCATATATTTCACCTTTACGTATTTTTAAATTTATATTTGATACAGCTTGCTCTTTACCAAAGCTCTTTGATAAGTTTTCTGTTTGTACGATATATTCCATTGTCCTCACCTCTGTAATTATCATAAGAAATGAAGGTTAAAAACAGGTAAGGCTCAAGTTTAAATTTTGTTTAAAAAATGCTCTATACCATAACGTGGGGTTGATTTCCGTTCCGGCTAGGCGCTTTGTTGCTGTCGCTACGCTTTCGCGCAGAGCAGAGCTTCCTGGGGGCGTCCGATGAGCCGCTTCACTCGCGTTGCTCGCTACAGAGTCTCGGGCCAACACGATGTTGGTCACGAAGGCGTTATCACAGGACGTGATGGTTTTAGCCTTCGTTCCTCTACATCGCTAATCCCCAAGGAGTCGCCTAGCCTCCACTCCAATCAACCTATTCGCATGATAAACGTTTTAACAAAAATGTTATCTAACTTACGACGATGGATCAATTTAAATCATATGTATGCCTTATCACTAGACCGTAAAGCTCTCTATGCTTTCCCACAGGAATCTACACATTTTTTTACCTGTAATCTAATAAACAGCATGCCATAAGCTTTTCTGGCATACTGTTTGGACAATTGCTGAAATGAAACATGTTATTTATTATGTTTAATTTTAATCTGTGTGCCGGATTCGCTGGACTCAATATCCCACTCTAAATCCATGCCCTTCACCATAATATCAACAATCGATAAGCCGATACCGGCACCTTTCGCATTGGATTCATTTTTCATTCCATTTCCGTGATCCTTTATAATAAATGCATCATAGCGCTCCGTTGATTCGGTTTCGACGCCAATATATTTCCCGCTACTCGCATGACGTAATATATTTTGAAATAGGTTATCAAATATACGTCCAAGCCAAATCGGATCCACTTGCCATTCATTTTTCTCAAATGAATGTAGTTCAATATCGATTTCAAAGCCTTCTTTTTCAAACACTGAATACCATGTAGTCATTTGCTCACGTACAAAACGTATAACGTTGATTTCTTTCGCCTCAAATTTATATTTACTAGCCATCAGCAATGTATAAGACATTAAATTTTCTATTAAAGCGTCAACACTAACAATCGATGTTTCCATTGCCTTAATCGCTTGCTTTCCATCCTCTGATAATGCCTCTTTACTAATTGAATAGGATTGCGCTCGTATTTTCGTTAATGGTGTTCGTAAATCATGTGATAAATTAGCAATCAATTCACGTCTTAGCTGTTCTTCCTTTTGCTCACGATTTTTACTCTCCCTAAGCTCGCACACCATGCGATTAAAGCTATGTTCAAGCTGACCGATTTCATCCTTCTTCTTGACCTTTGTTTCAATAGGTAGACCATCTACATCACGAAGTTCCATCGCTTCCTGAAGGTGCAACAGTCGTTTCCGAATCCCTTTGAAAAATAAAAAGGAGACTATAACGAAAAATAAAATAATCGCAATAACACCGAAAAATACAAAGGTCCCATATTTTTCATAAACACCCCTAATTGGTGGCTTAAACACTTCTTTTGGAATTTCTAAAACGATAAATCCATTCGATTCATCCTCACCTAAAAAAGCAATGACAGTAAATGGATCTCCACCATAGCGTTCTTTTATAAACTTAGTTGTAAATGCCGGTGACCACTTTAATGGCAGTTGCTCAGTCACATTCAATGTTGTAAGCAATGTACCATCCTCACCTACCCAAAACATAGATGCTTTAGGGTATTGTTTCTTCCAACTTTCAAAATGTTGTACAATTGCTTCTTCTGTCATGTTTTTTATACTTTTAGCTTCTGCATGCCATTTTTCCTCTACTTTACTCTCAATCTCAGCTCCCTTTGAAAGATCATCTTCACCATTTTTGGCAATCCCTAAAACAAAAAGGGGAATGACGAGATAGGCTATTTGAACAATAGAAATAGCGAGCAGAATGATAAACATATACTTAGCTAATAATGATCGAAAAAATTTCATAGCTTCACCCTATATCCAATACCTCGAATAGTTTCGATAATCGTCGGTTTGGCTGGATTAATTTCTATTTTTTCTCTTAAGTATCGAATATGCACCATTAATGTTTTATCGCCTTCTATGTAACTTTCACCCCAAACACCTTCATAAAGCTGTTCCTTCGTTAAAATTTGATTTAAATGGCGAATAAAATACTGTAATAAATAGAACTGCTTACCTGTTAATTGAATTTCTTCATCGGTCTGCTTATTGATAATCCGCATATCTTTCGTATAAATTTTTAGATGCTGAAGATCTAACACATCATCATTCTTTTGATATCTTCTTAGTAAAACCTCTACACGGGCTATAAGTTCATCTGGATGAAATGGCTTCGTCAAATAATCATCTGCGAAGTTAAGTCCCTCTATTTTATCCTCTACAGCAGTTCGAGCTGACAGCATTAAAATCGGGATTTCTTTATTTTCTCGCTTAATTCTTTTGCCAATCGAAAAGCCATCTAAGCCCGGTAGCATTACATCCAATATAGCAATATCCTTAGATGCCATGTGCTGATCGATCCCTTCACCAGATTCAAGCCATGTAACCTCATATCCTCTTTCTGTTAAATCCTTTGTAACCCATTGACCAATCTCTTTTTCGTCTTCTATGTACAATATGCGATACAATGGTAGTCCTCCCAATCTAAGCTAGATTTTAGAAATAAATGTTATTCTGTATTATACGATTTCATAGATTTGTACTCAATCGTTGTACGTAAAGTGAGAGATTCATTTAATAAAAGCTCGAACATCGTAGGGTTAGGTAGGATCGATAAAATTAAAAAGTTGAGCGATGACTATCAATTATGCCTTGCATAAAACAAGCTAACATTAAAAAACGTATTTGGATTTCCCAAATACGTCTATAACTTTAATTATTAGTAATAATCAACATATCATTATCATCAAACTGCCACATGTCCCCATAGGCAACTTCCCAATAATAGCCGTTTGGATCTTGGAAATAGCCACTATAGCCACCCCAGAATACAGTTTCTGGCTCCTTGACGATTTTAGCTCCTGCCTTTTTAGCTAAATCAAATACTTGGTCTACCTCTTCTTTAGATTTTCCATTATAAGCGAGGGTAATTCCGTTAAAGCTATCTCCTATCACAGGTGGATTTGCTTCGTTAATATCTTTTACTAAACGATCAATCGGAAACAGGGAAATTTTTGTCCCCCCATTATTAAAGAAAATAACATCCGGGTTTGTTTCTTCACCATAAACCATCACTTCAAATCCCAGACCCTCACGATAAAAACTAAGAGACTCTATCATATCCTTTACACCCAACGTGATTAAATTTAAACGATTCATCCCACTCTCTCCTTTTTAAAAGTATTAATTACTTATTCTATTTCAAGCATTGAATCCCCTTCCACAAACTGTATATTCGGTAATATACCGTTATTTGTAAATAACGCAGAGGCTGAACCACTTGCACTAATAAAAATTTTTTACCGCGAACCATTGATATTCCACAAAAGTTACCTCCACGTTTCTATGAAACCAAAAAGTGCGTACTTTTTTTTGCTATGGCATGAAAGCATAATAAGAAAGCAATCAAAGCACTAACAAAAATCGGAGGACAAAAAAATGATCAATCATTTACAAGATATAATCACATTAAATAATGGCTTACAAATGCCAGGAATGGGTTTAGGCGTATTTAAAGTAGAAAATGAAGCTACAGCAGAAATGGTGAAAAATGCTATCGAGATCGGTTACCGTAGTATCGATACTGCTGCTATTTATGGCAATGAGGCCGGGGTTGGTGAAGGTATTAGACAGGCGCTAGCATCTACTGGTTTACAACGTGAAGATTTATTTATTACATCTAAAGTCTGGAACGATGGCCTGAGCTATGAAGAGACAATCGCAGCTTACGAGGATAGCTTAGAAAAATTAGGGCTAGATTATTTAGATCTTTATCTTATTCATTGGCCAGGTAAAAATAAATTTGCAGAAGCTTGGAGAGCACTCGAAGATTTATACGGTCAAGGGAAAATAAAAGCTATTGGGGTATGTAATTTCCATGTATCACACTTACAAGATCTTCTGAAAACAGCTCGTATCAAACCCGTTATTAACCAAGTGGAACTACATCCACGATTACAACAAACGGAGCTACGTTCATTCTGTGAAGAGCACAATATACAACTGGAAGCTTGGGCACCATTAATGCAAGGTGGACTTCTTGATAATGAGACTATTTCAAAAATAGCAGAAAAATACGGGAAATCAAATCCTCAAGTTATCTTGCGCTGGGATATTCAACATGGTATCGTCACAATTCCAAAATCTGTGCGCAAAGAACGTATGATTCAAAACGCTGATATTTTTGATTTCCATTTAACTAATGAAGAGATGGCAATCATTAACGCTATGAATCTAGATCAACGTGTTGGACCAAACCCAGATGAGTTTGATTTTGTCATGTAAACGATAGCTTGTAAACATAAAAGAGACTGTCTTATTTTCTTAGTAGAGAAAACTTTTCAGACAGTCTCTTTCCAATCTATTTAAGATGTATGCTTTATTGCGATATCTTCGTCACGTTGCATTAACAGTACATCTTCACCTTTATCTTGTAGCATTTCGATATGTTTTTCACCCCAAGTGCAAAGGATGTTCAGCACAGGGTCCATCTCTTGACCATAAGGTGTTAACGAATATTCAACTTTTGGCGGTACTTGATTGAAAACCTTACGATTAATTAATCCAGACTGCTCTAACTCACGTAATTGGCTTGTTAGCATTTTTTGAGAAATGCCTGGAATCAATCGGCGAAATTCATTCGTACGAATCTGACCATGGTGGTTAAGATGACAAAGAATAATAGGTTTCCATTTACCCCCAATTACTTCAAGAGTGGCTTCGACACCAATATTATAAACTTTTTTCATTGTAAACCTCCTGTAATATTCAAAAGTAACTAAAAGTACCCTACGTAACTTTCTGGCATGTATGAATATTACTATACACTATACAAAAAATCAAAGGAGATAGTAATAGAATGAAAGCTACAAAAGCGCCAAATGCTAAATTCACATTGCTTGCACTTGCCATCAGTGCATTTGGTATCGGCTCTACAGAATTTATAAGCATCGGATTACTTCCATTAATTACAAAAGATTTTAATATAACATTAAGTACTGCAGGTTTAACCGTATCCATATATGCACTAGGTGTAACGATTGGTGCACCGCTTTTAACAGCATTAACATCGCGCCTAAGTCGCAAAAATGTGTTACTGCTCGTTATGGTGCTGTTTATTATCGGTAATTTACTTGCAGCCTTAGCTCCCTCATTTCCATTACTACTAACTGGGCGTGTTATTTCAGCATTGGCACATGGTGTGTTTATGTCCATTGCCTCTGTGATAGCTGCAGATGTTGTGGCACCGAATAAACGAGCAAGTGCAATAGCTTTTATGTTTACAGGACTAACATTAGCGACTGTGACTGGTGTCCCACTAGGAACTTTTATTGGACAAGTAACTGATTGGCGAATGTCGTTTATTTTCATAGTTATCATAGGTATTATTGGATTAATTAGTAATGCCCTGCTTGTGCCAAGTCACTTATCGAAAGGTAATCCAATATCCATTTTAGATATTGGTAAAGTTTTAGGGAATATTCGAATGTTATTAATTCTCTTTATTACTGCAATTGGGTATGGTGGCGCATTCGTCGTATACACCTATGTTTCTCCTATTTTAGAGCAGTATATGGGCTACTCACCAAAGGCAATTATCGTGATCTTAGTTGTATACGGTATTTGTGTTGCCATTGGTAATACATTAGGTGGTCATTTTGCGAATAATAACCCTTTACGCTCTATCTTTATGATCTTTATAGGATTAGCATTAGCACTACTCGGCATCAACTTCTTTTTAGAATCATCCATCATAGGATTAATAATGGTCTTTATGATGGGGCTATTTATGTTTATGAATGTACCAGGATTACAGCTTTATGCCGTTCAGCTTTCAGAAAAATATACACCATCGGCTATTTCAATGGCTTCAGCATTAAATATTTCGGCCTTTAACATTGGTATTTTTCTAGGATCATACATTGGAGGAATGATTGTTAACCTCCAATCATTAGCTCATACCCCTATATATGGATTCGTAATGGTGATGATTGCTGCAGTTACTACCTTCCTAACGTTACACTTCGATAGAAATAAACAATAGATTTCCCTAGAATAACAAGAACGAAAGGAAGCCTTAACCATACACAAGGCTTCCTTTTTGTTTTTATCCAATTTTAAGGAAAGTATCGTCAAAAATAAGCCTTAAAAAATTCTAATGCCGTGAACCGATTCCCAAAAGAGCTTGAAAGCATCAGCTGTTAACACCGAAAGTCTATATTGTACATAAGATACTGTATCAGCTATAGGATAGGAGGAATTTAGTTGTATTACAATCCTTATCCGTTTTTTGTCTATCCTCATTACTATCCGGCATGGGTAATGGCAAATCAACCAACAAATCAACACCCTTCCAGCCATCTAGCAATGCCGACACCCCCTATGAATAGAAGTCCATTTCCAATCGTCAATACAAAGAAATTAAAGACTTCCGCGAATCGGATTAAGGTTATTATGCAGCAAGCACAATTACTTACGGATAAAATTGATGAATCCGAGCAATTTGCACACGATCTTATGAACGCAGCACAACAATCAAATAAAACAGAAGTTGAAAAGTTAATTGCTTCAACAGGCATTACTGTAAAATTCGATACTACCTATACACCAGATGGATTTCGTATAACATTTACGGAAAGTAGCTGTTGTAAGCTAACACTAATTTTAGGTTGGTGAAGAGTTGGCCCTTTGAAGAGGGCCTCTTTCTTTTACCTTTAGCATCTTTATGAATTTTAACCTTGTATCCCTATCAAGCTTGTAAACTATAAAAAAATATGCTAAAGTGTTTGTACACAATATTTCTGAAAATTCTTATATCGCATTTTCTTATCAAGAGAGACGGAGGGATTGGCCCTATGAAGTCTCAGCAACCAGCCCTATAGGTATGGTGCTAATTCCAATTGGCAAAATTCTGCCTTGAAAGATGAGAAGACTTACTTTAGTTGCTTTGCACAAGAGTCCTCTTCTTCAAGGAGGGCTCTTTTTTATTTTTCCATTCTAATTAAAAGAAAGCAGGGAACTATTATGACAAACGAACTTTTACAAGCAATTCAACTATTGAAATCAAAAAAATGGGTAGACTTAACGCATACATTTGGTCCAAATTCTCCACATTTCTTTATGTTTGCTGATGCTAAATTTGAAACATTATTTTCACATGAGGATGGCTTCTTTGCACAGCAATTCACTTTCCCAGGGCAATATGGAACACATATCGACCCACCTATCCATTTTGTGCGAGATACACGCTATTTAGAGGAATTGGAGCTAAAAGAACTAGTGCTACCACTAATCGTTATTGATAAATCGAAGGAAGCCGCAGTAAATAACGACTACACGTTACGTGTTCAAGATATTCTTGACTTTGAAGCTGAAAATGGGGAAATTGAAGCAGGTACCTTTGTTGCGTTCCGTACCGATTGGAGTAAACGTTGGCCAGATAAAGAATCTTTCAGCAACAAAGACGCTGATGGCAATAATCATATTCCTGGCTGGGGATTAGAAGCATTACAATTTTTATTCAACGAACGACAAGTAAGGGCTATTGGCCACGAAACTTTTGATACGGATTCAGCAGCAGATTTCCGTAGAAATGGAAAATTAGACGGCGAATATTTTGTGCTAGAGCAAGATACTTATCAAATTGAGCTTATGACAAATTTAGATAAGCTACCTCCAAAGGGCGCTGCTATATTCAATATCGTGCCAAAGCCTGAAAAAGCATCTGGATTCCCTGTCCGTTCCTTTGCAATATTACCGTAATATAGCAAAAGGTCTGATTCAATAAATATTGAATTAGACCTTTCATCCATTATGCATCGGCATAATACGTCCGGAATCGGCTTGTGCTATTGAATTTATTTAGATGAATTCTTTCTTTTGAAAACAACATAAATGATGAACATAATGATGATGAACAATACTATAACATAAATACTGTAGCGGGATAAATATAACTCAACATAATGCCATTTCTCTCCAAGTATCTTCCCTAAAGTGATAAAAGTAAATGTCCATAAAGCTGCTCCTATATAAGCAAAGAAAGCAAATTTTTTATAAGGATAATTATTAATAGCTGCAATATATGCAGTAAGATGACGTACACCAGGGATAAAATACCCTATTAATAATAATATTGGTCCAATTTTTTCAAATAATTTTTTAGTAAAATCAATTTTCTGTTCTGTAATATGGACTTTCGAACCGTATTTTCGTAATAAAGGTAGTCCGAATTTATAGCCTATATAGTAGCTCAGGGTAATTCCCCCTGCCGCGCCTATCATAGCGCTGATTAAAGCTGGAATATGTGCAAGAGTTTCACGATATACGCTATACCCTACATATGTCAAAAATATTTCATCAGGAAGTGGCAGACCGACAATTCCCCCAATTAGGATAAGAATAATGCCAAAATATCCATAATGTTCAATAAGAGATTGTACGTGATGCGCCATAAATCCACCCCATCTAAAGCGTAATAATTTTTAATAGTTAGCTTTATAATAACTCAAAGGAGACAACATTATGAGTATTATGGATTAAATACATTTTCTCCATGAAAACATTCATCCATGTTGTATCGTAAAAAAATATAGTTTTTTCTTAGTGACTGGTTGATTCATATTTTACTTTCAAATAATTAAATTATTTGCAGCTTACGTAGAGCATAATGAATACCATCTTCTGTTGATTTTTTCGTTACATAATTAGCGGCATTTTTTAATGCTTCACTACCGTTGCCCATTGCAATACCAAAGCCAACCTGCTCCAGCATGTCGATATCATTATCTCCATCACCAAAAGCAAGTGCTTCCTCAGGACTCAAGTCGAAATAATCTAGTACAGCCTGCACAGCAATAGATTTGGAAACATCATGTTGCAAAACATTTGTAATGTAAGGGTGCCACCTCTTAAATAATAAATGCGGGAATTTTAAAGTATACCTTTTCTCAATATCCTCGTTGCCATATAAACACATTAAGTAAACCTCTTGCGTTAAAATATCTTCATTAATAACGGGAAACTCTTGCAAAGATAATGTTTCTTGCATGGCTTTTAATGTCTCTTGTTCTTGGACGTTATTCATCGATAATTGTTCTGTAAAAAACGACAGACTTTGTTTATTGTTTTCAGCAAAAGCCTTAACTGCGTGGACAATTTCCTTGGCAATAGGAATTTTATGTATTACTTGATCTTGATGCTTAACATAGGCACCATTAGCGGTAATAAACGTATCTATACCTATACTTCTTAAACCTTGGCACATTGATAAAGGTCTTCCTGTAGCTGCAACAATATGAATTCCATTGTTTTTTAATTGCTCAATAGCGATCATTGTACTTTCTTCAATACGACCATCTTCATAATTTATAAGCGTTCCATCTACGTCAAAGAATACAATTTTATAATCCATCGTTCTCTCCTTGCTGATTTTATTAAGTATATCGATCAGGGCCTCACTATAACATGACCCAATTTGGGGTAATACCTGTGACGATAATCTCCAAGAAATCGCCCAACCCCAATCCGATCACCCTCATTTAAATGTCATTTTCCACTACAGACGAGTGCCTAGGTGACTACGCTTTGTCACTTAATAATATCCTATATTTCCCTAATCAATATACTTGTCATTTTACATGAAGAAATATCCAAATAGGCATTATTATCTATACAGCAACTAGATTAAAAAAAATTAGTAGTTAATAAAACATTTGTATGTTTTATGACAAGCTAAGCCAACCGTATAACTTACTCCAACTACACCGATAAACACTATTACGGGTACATATCGAAATTTCAAATAACTAAGAAAGTAATGAACATTTTTATTTCAATAATTCTAAAGGAGTATACCAAAGAGCATAGAATTGTTAAAATAAAGATAACTAAATTAAATACATTGAACGATACTATTCACCATATAAATAGAACAAAAGAAATAATAATCATCTGAATGTAAAGGAGTTGATTCTTATGGCATTTAACATTTACTACTATGAAAGTAGTGTGGATTGCAAGTTTTGCAAAAAGCATTTTACCACATATAAAGTACGCCCTAATCGTTATAAAGTTATCGAAGAGCAAACAGACTTCATGCCAGTTTACGAAGGCTTAAACCCGTTATTGTATGAAGTTGCCGTTTGTCCACATTGTGGCTATGCTTTCCACAAATCTATGACGAGAACATATGGGCCTTTCATGCTTCTTATTGATGAACTGTACATAAAAGAGCTACAAAAACCAATGGATATCCGTAAGGAACGTACGATTGATGATGCCATTGTAAGCTTTAAATTAGCTTATCTTGTATCAAGAGCATCAATGGAAGAGTCACTTCTTATGGCCAATTTCGCCTTAAAAATAGCCTGGCTATATCGCTTAAAAAATGATGAAGAATCGGAAAAGCGCTACCTTTTTGCTGCTAGAGATTTTTACAGCAAATCTTTTGCATCCAATCAAGAGGGCGGAGAGAGAATTCAATATTTACATGCCGAATTAAGCCTCCGACTTGGAGATATTGCCGAGGCGAAAAAAGGATTCTCTCGATTAATAGCAGATCGAAATATTTCCAATAAATATCGAAAACTAGCACGTAATCGCTGGGAAAACTATAAATATGATGAGCAACCGAACAACGCAAATAAAATGATAGAAGAAGTCATCAATTAAAGTAAAACGAGGAGAGTCATAATTATGCAGCTATTTACTAAAAGGATTGATGTAAGAGAAGAAGATATTTTTTCAGAACTACATCATTTTTTACTAAGAAAAAATAATCGCTATTTAACAAATGATGAGGTAGTTGCATTAACTGGGGTTTCATCTGAGTTACTCTATAAATGGGTAAAAGCAGGGAAATTAAAAAAATCAATTTTTCCTAACTTAGGCGCCCCCTGTGAACGCTGTGGACAAATTACTCAGGCAAAAATCTGTGTGAGCTGCTCATCAACCATCGTTCATACTTTAAAAGAAGAGGAAAAGAATCGTGCATGGTTCAATCAAATACAGCGGAATAATTCGAGAGCTAGCACGTATCACTATAAATAAAATAGTTAACATCTCTACAGTGTACAAACGCTATGGAGATGTTTTTTTATCTGCCTCCGCTCAAATAATCCAAAATAATAACACTCAACCAAATTTAAACAAAATTTAAACAAACTCCCCTTTTACTTTAAACTTCACTATCTATAATTGACCTTAACATATAGCGAAGGACTGGTAGAAAGTGACGAAAAGTAAGAATCGTAAGGTTTTATTATCATTAAGTATTGCGTTAGCAAGCTTTACAGCGTTCAGCGGAGTATCAAATGCATCGGCAGCAGTTCCAGCGATAGAAGAACGTGTAGCTTTCGAGAACAATTTAGAAGTAAAGCAAGCCCGCACATCCAATGAAACACTTCAAGATTGGAAAAAGTGGACAAATGACCATGCTTACAGCTTAACATCCATTCAACCTGAAACAGTTGGTCAACAAAACATCCCATCCACTAAATTTGAAGATTTAGAGATGCTAAAGCCTTTATTGCATGATAAGCGCATTGTTTTTTTAGGGGAAAGTTCACATGGCGCAGCAGAATTCAGCTTAGCAAAAACACGTTTAATTCAATTTTTACACCAAGAAATGGGCTACAATGTCCTAGCCTTTGAAAGCGGTATGGGGAATGCTATGAATGCTCAAGGACAAATTGATAAACAAGCAGCGCAACAAACAATGAAGGATGCTATTTTTGGTGTATGGTGGTCAAAAGAAACACTACCGTTATTTGAGTATGCTAAAAAAACACAGAATACCGATAAACCTTTAAAATTAGCGGGCTTTGATATTCAACAGCAAGGTGCATTCACAAACGGCAACTGGCTACAAAATAGCAAGCTTGCTAGACAGTTAAGTGAAGTAGAGGAGAAACTTGTTGACTGGAGTTCTGGTACAGATTTAAAAGGCTATCAAAAGGCGAAACCAAGCATTATCGACGTGTATAAACAAGTAAAATCACAAGTACAGCTAAAAGAAAACGAGTTAAAAGCAGCTTATCCGGGAGAGTCTCATATTGTAAAACTTATGGAACGTACATTAGCTGACCGTATCCGTTTAGCAGACGAATATGTAGAACTATCGATTCAAGCAAATATTGAACTTGAGCACAATAAATATGATTCTTTTTTAAAGACAATGGAATGGCGCGACCAATCAATGATGGAAAACCTTCTTTGGTTAGCAGAGGACATTTATCCAACTGAAAAGTTCATCGTCTGGGCCCATAATGACCATATTCGTAAGGCACAATCCGAAGTAATGGGTTCTCCTTATCCAGTAAAATTAATGGGTGAACGTCTACCAGATATTTACAAGAAATATAGTTATGTGCTTGGTCTTTATATGGCTGGTGGGGAAACAGCAAACAATATGGGTGAGCCTATGGCCGTTTTACCGCCAGTAAAAGGATCAATCGAGGATATTGCTTCATCTTCAAATAAACCGTACACATTTATCGACATGCGAAACCGTCAAAATGAGCGTGGAAACTCATGGATGTTTGAGCCACGTTTATCGTATAGCTGGGGAATGATTCAGGAAAGTCTTGTTCCACGAGATCAATATGATGGCCTTCTGCTGATTGATAAAGTAAGTAAACCTCATTATATAAAATAAGCATATAAAAATAGCAAACTAGCAAAAAAACTAGTTTGCTATTTTCTTTTAAGTATCCATCGACATGTTATCCCAGTCTTCACTTCGATGCCCTATCATCCAGAACAAGCCTCTTCTCCTTTCCATGACGATGCTTTCATTTATCCCGGCAGGAGCCGCTTGGTCTTTTATCCGACTATCTACACAAGCCCAATGGTATCTGTAAATCTTGTCGGCTTCATCCAATATCTCTTCCTGACTACGCATGACAGTTTGAAGATAAAATTGTTCAAACGTTTCACAGTTAGAAACTACTTGAATGGCATACTCGCAATCACACACTTCATCAGGAAAATCGAGCTTCTCAACAAATCCAAGTGCCCAAATAAGTGTCCAATAAGCCTCGTATTGCCATGAAATATTAATGGCTTCTTGCACATCTGGTTCTGAAGCTTGTAAAAAGTCTCTTTCATTGCTAGTTAGATAGTCTTCCACTTTATATGTGCGTAACATATTGATGAAAAAGTCTCGCGATTCTTCTACATTTCCACCTTGCGCCACATCACAGGCAAATTGAATGACAATTAACAGGGCTACAGCTCTTCTAGCAATGTCTTCTTGGGTTTTAAACTGACAAGCCTCTATTGTTGGGAGTTGGGGAAGGGAAGCTGTATATGGAACAGCTTTTTCTTTTAAATATGCTATCGTTTTATTTTTTCTTTGTTCGCCTTCTTCTGATGACACCTCTTGTCCCCTTACCTTTCGTGTACAAGCTTGGGGTCTAAAGTCAGATGGTCCTGATTGCCCGTTCGGATAAACAATAACGTTCCCTTCAGCGTCTAGTAAAGTGCCATTCGCTAAAAAGCCAATCCCTCCTATTCTTGATAATAGGTTCGTAAATAACTGCATCTGTTCTTCATTTATCTCTTTTTCCGCTTCGATTGCAATTACTGTATTTAAAACAGCTATTTGACTCAAAACTAATTCTTTTAAATGGTCATCTTCAAAAGGAAAATTGTCGTAATACCCCATCATCCCAGGAATATTATTAGCGAAGTAATCTGGATTCGTATCTTCAGCCATCACTCTAATTATTAATTTATATTTTTTAAACAGCGCCTTCGATTTTATAACATACTCATTGTCATTTTTTTCGATAGCAAAGCCTTTTGTAAAAACATCTGAAATTTTCACTTCAATATCGTCAATGTTGTTCTTAGATGCAAATATAGTGAAATAGTTCATTCTTCTCTCCCCTTTTATTCACCTACTATAGCCTACAAGAGCTTGGCTAAACTGCTGTTTATTTTTTCGTAGTAGTTCGTTTTCCTTCCAAAAAGCAAGCAATGTCTTCCATTTCTTGCTGCATCATTTGCCATACCGTTCGTATCGCGATAAGCCTTTCTACTTCACTGCCGCTCACCCATTCAAATAACGTCTCTACACTTGGCTGTAATTCTGCTAAAATAATTTCGAATCCGGGCCATCAATAATAATCGACAAAACACGATAACGCTAAGTTGCTACACAAATCATGCTCTCATATAAATAGTCATATGTTACGTTCTACGTTAGATTCATAATCTTCAGGATATCATTTCCTCATTAGAACAAGGCTTAATTTATGTATAAATACCGAAATTTTACTTCCTTAAAGGCTCAAAATATATGATAATCGCATTACCATTTTCCCCCAGAACTTTTTCTATAGCACTAGTCGCACTTTAATCACATTCAGATATTCTATAAGGAAGTATTTTTTATACTTCTCTACTTATCAACTACCTTTTTTAATTTCTATCATAATTTTCGTTACATAATCCTCTTCCCGATTTTTAATCACGGCGTCATAAATGTATTCCTCATATACGTATTCCCCTAGTTCAAAGCCTTTTTCCCTCATGACCTTAAATAATCGCTCGTAAGATTCACCAAGTGTAGTGGAATTTCCTACATGATATCCTACAATAAAATCCCCTTCAATCGCTTCAAAATAAGGATGACCTTCTCGCGGGTGTGGCTGCTCTATATACAAGAAACTATAATTATCATAGTTTCCAGCTAATATTTGCCCTCTTCTTGTAATCCCCCCAATGGGGTAACCCGTGTCTAATTGAGAGCGATCTAATTCATCAATAAAATCTGAAATAGCCTTCGTAAATTGTTCTTCTGTCGAATCCTCGATATTTTTACTTAAATACAACGTTGCCTCTGGCAAATGTTCAACCGTAATGCTATCAAAATCAATGTGTAAGGCTTCTTTTGTTAAATCGATTTTTACATCAATAATGCTTTCAATCATCTCCAGCTCTCGACGTTTTTTCGCTACAATTTCCTTTTGCTGATACATTAAATTTAAGAAATTTTCAGGTGATTTTTCTGCCATATATTTTTGAATATCCTTTAAAGACATACCAACCGCCTTTAATAGCTCAATCACACTAAAAAATTCATATTGTGCAATGGAATAATAACGATAGTCCTTACTATCCTTCATAATGGGTGACAATAAACCGATTTGATCGTAGTAGATTAACGTTTGTTTATTAACCTTACAAATTTTAGCGAACTCACCAGTTGTAAAATATTTTACATTTTTATTAAACATTTTTAAGTTTCCCTCCTTGACTATATAGTTACTATATACATTAAATTGTAGCTATTCACAATCAATTATGCCACTACAATAAACAATGCATGGCTGAAAGAAATTAAAAACAGAAAGGTTTTGACATTATGTTCACGGAAATTCGTGACATTACGGCTTTAAACAAAGAGAAAATATTAGCATTACGTATTGCTGATTATCAGCAAGATTTTATTGAAAGTACAAAGCAATGTTTAGCGGAAGCAGAAACAGACAAACGCTTTATTCCTGTTGGATTGTATAGGGAAGATAATGCAGTCGGCTTCGCTATGTATGGTGTGTTTCCACATAAGGACAATACACAGCGTGTTTGGTTAGATCGCTTTTTCATTGATGAGCGTTATCAGCACAAAGGATTAGGAAAATACTTTTTACAGCTGCTTATCAATTATTTAGTAGCTAAATACAGCTGTCAAAATATATATTTAAGCGTTTATGACAACAATATAGTAGCTATTCAGTTATATAAGAAGTTTGGGTTCGTCTTTAACGGTGAGCTAGATGACAAAGGTGAAAAGGTGATGGTAAAGGAGGTACATGCTCATGACTACCATTAATCCAATTGAAACAAGACCGCTGAAGCCCTTGTTTTTATCATACTTATTTCCAGCTATGATTGGTATGTTACTAATGTCAGTGAATATTTTAGTGGATGGTATTTTCGTTAGTCACGGAGTTGGACCAACCGCTTTAGCGGGGGTAAATATCGCCGTACCTATTTTTTCGATTTTACTATCTATTTCCCTTTGGATTGGTATGGGTGGGGCAACACTATTTTCAATTTCTCTCGGTGAGGGCAATAAAAAAAGAGCGAACCAGCTCTTTACATTAGCATTTACAACTATGATCGTTGTCGTTATGACACTCATTCTAATACTTTTATTAAATTTAAAGGAAATCTCCTATATATTCGGCGCAAGTGATGCTACATTTCCTTATGTACAAGAGTACTTACATGTTATTTTGATTTTCGGTGTGTTCTACACAATTGAAAACTTACTTAGCATTTTTATTCGAAATGATGGCAATCCAAAGCTTGCAATGATGGGTTTAATCACTACATCTGTGTTAAACATTATTTTAAACTACATTTTTATTTTCGTGCTCCACTACGGTGTAACTGGCTGTGCCCTGGCTACAGCACTTTCCACAATAATCGGTATGTCCGTGCTTTGCCTACATTTCTTCCGAAAGCAATCCGAATTAAAGTTTGTGCGTAAGTTTTTCAACCTAGCTGATTTAAAGAAAATATTCGCTATTGGGTTACCAAGCTTTATTGTTGAAGCCTCCGTCGCTATTATGGTTATTTTATATAATGTGACATTTTTACACTATTTGGGCTCAGATGGAGTGACCGCCTACGCGATGATTAACTATATTCATACCGTACTATTAACAGTATTCCTCGGTATCGGCATGGCACTACAGCCCCTCGTTAGTTATCACTACGGTGCGAGATTAATCGAGAGATTAACAGCGTTATTGAAAATCGGTATAGCCACTGCATTTATTCTCGGTTTAACTACTGTCATAATTGCTACGTTATTCCCTTCTCAGCTAATAGCATTATTCGGTGATAGTACGTTTGAAATTCGTAATATGGCAGCGCAAGGCTTTGTACACTTTGCAATTGGGTATGTATTCCTCGGCGTGAACATGGTCTTTGCGGAATTCTTCCAATCCATTGAAAGAATACGTCTTGCAACAACTATAATGTTACTTCGCAGTATTATACTATTTATCCCTGCTCTCGTACTATTGCCTAAATTACTTGGCCCACAAGCTATTTGGTGGACATTCCCCGCCGCAGAGGGTATTACCGCATTACTAATTTTTATATTCATGAAGACAAAAACACCTACTATTTTCTCAGAAGCAAGTTCCTTAAAGGCACATTAATGTTAACCCCCTTTCAATGCAATAATCGAAAGGGGGTTAACTGTTTAGGCCATCCGCTATACTGCCAAACTATGGACTTCGAAATTTCCAAACTAGCCAATGAAAAAAAGGAATCATACATACTTGATTCCTTTTTAAATGAAACTTTATTCACTTTATTTGTCTTCTTGTATTTCCATTGCCCGTTGCAGTTCATCTTCTGAGGACGTAACTCCGAGAATATCGAGAAGGAACATGAATAATGGAATACCAATAATTAATCCCCATACACCAAGAAAATGCTCGGAGAAGAGAATGACCATGAATGTATAGAAAATTGGAAGATTTGTCTTAGCTGACATTAGCTTTGGATTTAGGAAGTATGCCTCCATAGCATGTAGTACCATAACAATAACTAAGATATAGACAATGTACATAGGACCACCGATACTGTATGCGATTATAGTTAGAGGAATCAAGGACATGATGACCCCTGCAACTGGCACTAACCCCAGTATAAAGAGCATGATTCCCAGCGCAATTAAATGCGGGAAGCCCATAATGTATAAAGCAATAACAGATAAAACACAGTTGACAGCAGCAATAATGAACTGCGCCTCAATAACTTTACCGAAAGAACGAATGAATATCCTTGAGAAATAATGTAATTCATCGTAGAGATGGCTCATTTTGCTATCTTTAAATTTCGCTGTAAATTCCGTAATACGTTTCTTTTCAAGTAAAATAAACAAGCTCAGAATTAGTGCAATGAATATATGCAAAATGATTTTACCAATATTCGTAAGGTTTTTCAGCGTGAGGTCTACACCTTGCTCTAAATATTTACCTAGTTCAATTTTGTCAAAGGTTGGCGCTAAATACCTTGCAATCTCGTTATCATTTGGGTTAAGACTAAAGCTAGCAATAAGATCAAAGAGCTGTGTAATTTGTTGGGTTACGACTGGCAAATACTTGTAGATAATTGCAACAATACCTGCAACAAGCAAAAGATAGAGGGTAACTGTTACAGCCTTCTCGTTCATCCGTACGTACTTTCTAACCTCTTTTGTTGTCTTCGTGGTAAGTTGATTCATCAAGTAAGTAATAATGAACGTGAGAAGAATTAGATTGATCATACTCCGCATCATATATAATGCAATAGCGATCCCAGCCAGGATTAAAAAACGTTTAAATCCATGACTTCGAAAGAAATTACTCATGTATTCACTCCTTCTACAAAACGGCTTCGTGGCCTTTACTGCCTGGATTTCGCTATCAAGTGAACAAAAACAATTAATAAATTGATGTAAAACATTACGTATCATTCTTATGTAAATGCCCCCCTTCATTGGATTATTATTTCCATTAAAACTTAGAATAAGACTTAAATACTTGCGCTTTATAAGTCTCATAAGAAATTAATGCATCCAAGGAGCGAAAAGAATAGTATGCCTTATCAAATTAATAACAATATTTTTGAAAGCTGTATCAGCGTTATAAGCCTTAATTTTATTAGTCTATTATAACCCTTTGAACACCATCATAGCCAATGTAAGTTCTTTTATGATAGTACTAAAATTAGATTTTTTTATCTTTAGTCTTAGTATGATATTTTTATAAAAATTGTAAACTAAAATTATATAGAAAGGATTGATTATGTGAAAATTGCTAGAAACCCGAAGGACATTCATCAACCAGTTGCTCCCTATGTACATCAAATAGAAGTAACAGGACCACAGAGATGGTTAACACTATCTGGACAAATAGGCATGGAAGAAGACGGGACAATACCTGAAGAGCCATTAACTCAAATGAAATTGGCATTCGAAAATATTAGAAAGAATCTTGAAAGTGCGAATATGGACATTCAAGATTTAACGAAGATAACCCTTTATTTGGTTGGGGAAATGAATGTAGATCATAGGAAAAAAATAATGAACGACTTTCTTGGTGATCACCTTCCGTGTATGACATTAATGTATGTAGTTGCGCTTGCAGCCCCTTCCCTAAAGGTAGAGATTGATGCCTGGGCTTGTAAGGAAATGTAAACTTATTATATGTTGAAACTAACAAGGTTGTGCGTCTAGATTCGTATTAAATTTTGTGATAAAAACGGGGCCCGGGACATAAGTATATTTTTAAAGTAAAGTTTCATAATTAAAAAAGTGCGAGAAATCAACGTTTCTAAAATTGATTTCTCGCACTCTTCATCTTATTTATAGATCTTCATTTTTAGAGCTTATTTTAGCATGCTTGTATCCATAGGCTATATAAATAACTAAACCTATCGCTAACCAAATCAAAAAGCGCACTATAGTAAATGGCGGCAGACTGAAAATTAATACAATACATCCTCCAACACCTACAGTTGCTACAAGCCATAGCGCAGGTACTTTAAATACACGTGGTTGATTTGGTCGTGTATAGCGAAGAACAACAACACTAACTGTTGTTAAAGCAAAAGCAGTTAAACCGCCGATGTTAGCAAATTCCGCTAATTCTCCGATCGATAAAAATCCCGATAAGAGAATGCCTGTTACAACAACAATTAACGTTGATAATACAGGTACGCCTGTTTTTTTATTTGTTTGTGCAATACGTTCTGGTAAAAGTCCATCTCGGCTCATTGCAAACAGCACGCGTGTCGCACTTGTTGTATTTGCTATCATCGTAGCAAGCAATCCAAAAATAACTGATACTGCTATGATAGCGCCTCCCCATTGAATCCCAACAGATTCTAGTGCATATACAGTAGGATTTGGAACATCCAACTCAGGAGATGGTACAATACCTGTTAATACTAGTGCAACAATTGCATAAATAAGCGTTAGTATACTTAGACCACCAATTAAAGCTTTTGGTATTGTTTTTTGTGGATTTTTTACTTCCTCAAGAACTGTTGTGACACCATCAAATCCGGTAAAGGCAAAGAACACTAGTGCCGCTCCCGCCATTACACCTGACCAGCCAAACGGTGTAAACGGTGTCCAGTTTATAGGGTTAACGTGAAAAGCCCCAATAGCAAGGAATAAGATAATCGCGCCAACCTTTGCAGCTGTAAATAACATATTTGATCGACCTACATTTTTAATTCCACTCATTGAAATCCAAGCTACAATAAGCCAACCAGCCACAGCTGGTAGATTTACAATCCCACCGTGAGCAATATCCTTTGTTAAAACTTCTGGCAAGTGAATTCCCACAGATTGTAAAAACGAATTGACGTAGCCACTCCAGCCAACTGCGACTGTACTAGAAATAACGATAAATTCCAATAATAAATCCCAACCGATTATCCAAGCAATCATTTCACCTAACGCAATATAAGAATAGGTGTAAGCACTGCCGGCAACAGGAGCCATCGCTGCGAATTCAACATAGGCTAATCCAACTGCTATTGTTACAAGACCACCTATTAAGAATGAAACAACAACACCCGGACCCGCATGTAGAGCAGCTGTAGTTCCTGGCAACACAAAAATGCCAGCTCCTATTGTAGCCCCTAGTACGTACAGCAATAATTGCAACGACCCTAGTTCACGCTTTAGTTTAAAACGTTCGACTTCAGTTATTTTATTGGCTTGCTCGATTGATTTCTTTCGTAAAAAATTCGCCATAATAACCACTCCACTTTCAAAAAAGAAAATAAAATTTCATTTTTATGTATTTTTATCAATAAACAGTATATTATCCGCATTTTCGAATTGAGTCAACAATTAGATTATTATAACAATTTATCTTTTTACTTGAAAATGAGGTAATAGAAGTTCATTTATATGAAACTTTTAACAATCTTAAAATGCCCATTTCACCAGAATCATAACGGCGGCTACTTTGCTTTTTCTTCTTGTAATAACTCTATAAAAAGCTCGGTTATTTCCTTCTCAATGACTTCACTTGCCATTCTTTCACTATACATTAGATGTTGTAAATATGATTTCAATAAAGAAAAGCATAAGCATCTCAAATTGAAATTCCACCGCCTATTATAATCCTCTGTAGAGACTTATTTCTATAAGAAACTATCCAAACTAGTAAATCAATAGTAAAGATGGTATTGTACAAGCTAGAAATTTAAAAGTTAGGAGAGGGCAAAATGGATTCCTATGAAGTATCGACATTAAAAAAGGGCCTTTTGATTTTGGATGTATTACGTCAAAAGCATTCTCTTACATTAACTGAAATTATGGAAGAATTATCAATGAATAAGACATCCGTTTTTCGCATGCTTTATACGCTCGAAAAAATGAATTATGTCATTAAATATAATAAATACTATCAATTAAATCCGCATATCTTTAGGGATGAGCACTTATATTGGCACAAAGATATACAATGGACGTCTCTCGTGGCGCCATATCAATTAGCTCGCCAAGAAGAAATAACTACTTACATTGGTATTTTGGAAGATTGTGAGATGGTGATAAAAAATGTGATTAGGGAGCCTTTTGACCATCCTGCTTATCAAGCAATCGATACTCGGACACCTATGCATTCAAGCGCACTTGGAAAAGTAGTATTAGCTCATTTGTCAGCTAAAAAACAACGTGAAATATTAAATAGTATTGAACTTAATACATTTACAACAAAAACCTTCTATGATTATGGGCTATTAATTCCTCATTTACAGGTCATTAAAGCACAGGGATATGCTGTTGATAATGAAGAAACAAATGTAGGTAAAATTTGTATCGCAGTTCCGATTTATGTGAATGAAGAAGTCTTCGGTGCGATTGCTTTGCACGGTTCGACAAATCAAATGAAGAAAACGGCCATTCGGTCATTTGCAAAAAAGTTAGAAGAGGCAAGCCAGCAATTAACGGAAGAAATCCATTACCTGTTAGCATAAAGGAAATTTCAAGCTAAAAAGGTCTCCCACCTATATAGGTGATGAGATGAATGCAGTTTAAGTTACTTTTCAGCGGGTGTCCAAACATCTGTATCCGTCGCTACGCTTTCGGTACAAAAAACATCCGCTGCAAGAAGTTAAAGCCTCCGGCGGATGTTACGGATTCCGAACGCAATTATGTCGGGGCATAATTGATTCGATCTTCTATTTGCAATTAAAATGCTTTTGTTTCTATATATGAAACTATAACGATGTATGTTGGTAAAATATTTTTTTTACTCTATTCTAATTACAGAAAACAGAGGAGGTAGGAATATGAAATTTCATACATTAAAAAAAACAAATATCAAGATTTCCGAAATTGGTCTGGGGACGAATGCTGTAGGTGGCCATAACTTATATGAAAACTTAAATGAACAAGACGGGACGGAGCTAGTCACAGCTGCACTTGACCTAGGGATAACTTTTTTTGATACAGCAGATATCTATGGAAAAGGGCGTTCAGAAGAACTTGTTGGCGAAGTATTAAAAAAATATTCTAGGGAAGATTTTGTTTTAGCGACAAAAGGCGGCAGACATTGGTTTGAGGATGGCTCTGTAAAAACAAATAATCATCCGCAATATTTACGAAGTGCACTTGAAAATAGCCTGAGCCGGCTAAAAATGGACTATGTTGACCTCTACTATTTACACTTCCCAGACAACGAGACCCCTCTTGCGGAGTCGATTGGGGAATTATCACGCTTAAAAGAAGAAGGAAAAATCGGAGCAATAGGCATTTCAAACGTAACATTAGATCAACTTGAAGAAGCTAATGTGCATAATGCTATTTCAGTGTTACAATCACCGTACAATATGTTAAACCGATCTGCAGAACAAAAATTATTGCCATACTGTGTAAAAAATGATATTTCCTTTATTCCATACGGTCCACTTGCATATGGCCTACTTGGTGGTAAGTATACAAAAGACTTTAAGTTGGGCACTGGAGACTGGAGAATTTCGGATCCTTTATTCCAAGGTGAATTATTTGAACAAACATTACTAAAAATAGATGAGTTAAAAGAAATTGCAGAGGAAAAGCAAACGACCTTACCAAATCTAGCACTAGCTTGGTTATTAGCTCAAGATGGTATTGATGCAGTTATCCCAGGTGGAAAACATAAAAGCCAAGTGGCTACTAATGTGAAAGCAACCGATATCTTATTAACTAAAGAAGATTTAGAGAATATAGAAAGAATTTTAGCATAACAAAAAAATGCGAAAATGCTGTTATATCAACATTTTCGCATTTTTTTATTGAGGACGTTCTAAAGCAAATATTTCTCCAATTTTTGCATAATTCGAGCCAGCTAGTCTGCTAACTGCTTTTAATTTCCTTGGGTCAATACGCCCTTCATTATAAATAGTCTCATTTATATGAAATTGAACAACCTGACCAATGAACAAATCACCCGTCTGTTCGTCGCCATTCATCAAAGGAATTGTCTGTACTAAACGACATTCCATCCGAACCTTTGCCTCTTGAATACCTGGTACAGATATTAGCTCACTATCGGTTAATGTAAATTGAGCTCTATCAATTTCACTTTCACTTACGGGTAATGAAGCTGCCGTTTCATTCACCTGCTTAACATTATCCTCATCTACAATATGCACAACAAATTGTTGCTGATAAAGAATATGTCGAGCGGTATCTTTTAAGCGCCCTTGTGGTCTTTGAATGGCTAGAGAAATCATCGGTGGATTTGATGATACAATGTTAAAGAAACTAAAAGGTGCGCCGTTGATGACTCCTTGCTCTGATTTCGTCGTGACAAAGGCAATTGGTCTCGGAATAATACTGCCAATTAATAATTTATAGTTTTCACGCTCAGTCTTTTTTGTAGGATCAATCGAAATCAAACAACTCATCCTCCTTAATCAAGCACACGCACTTCAATCGGAATTAATGTTCTTTCTAATTGTTCACGATGCTGTTCGTATTGAGTTGGTAACATTAATTGACTACCCATTGTTTCAGGTGTTTCATCATGAGCGAATCCAGGTGGATCTGTCGCAATTTCAAATAAAATCTCACCAGGTTCACGGAAATAAATCGCATTAAAATAATTTCGATCTTTCACTTCAGTTACATGTTGTCCATGATTCATTACATACTCTTGCCATTCTAGGTGATCCGCATTATCCTGGGCTCTCCAAGCAATATGATGAACTGTTCCAACTCCCATTTGACCGCGTATACCAGTAACTACTTTTAAATCTACTGTATTGCCAATATCAGCACTGGATTTGAAACGAGTATACTCACCTTCCGTTGCTACTTTCTCAAGACCCATGACTTCAGTTAAGACTTTTGCTGTTTCCTCAGGGTGACTCGAATACAATGTTGCACCGCCAAATCCTTTAATCGCAACCTCAGGAGTTACTTCACCAAATGTCCATTCATTTAATTCACCTTCCGCACGTGCCACTAATTCAATATGAAGTCCGTGTGGATCATCAAATTGTATTACTTGTTCACCAAAGCGTTCAGCTTTTTGGAATGGAATAGCGAATTTCGCAAGACGATTAATCCAAAAAGGTAGTGCTCCCTCTGGTACAACATAAGTAGTTACACCAACTTGGCCATCACCAATGCGGCCTTGATAAGCATCTGCCCATGGGAAGAATGTAATAATTGTCCCCGGTTTACCACCTTTGTTCCCGAAGTAAAGATGATATGTGCCTGGGTCATCGAAATTTACTGTTTGTTTAACTAAACGTAAACCTAATACACCAGCATAAAAATCAATATTTTCTTGTGGATGCCCTACAATCGCTGTGATATGGTGAATACCCGCAGTATGTTTTTTCATGTTAACAGTCCCTTTCATGATAAATGTATTGTTCACCTATACTTTATCCAATAACGTTCTACCTCAATCTATCAAATATGCCTCGGCATAATTGGGTCCGGAATCGGCTTTTTGCTTGCATAAAAAACTCCTTTCCGATTCCGTGACATCCACCGGAGGCTTTAGGCCAACAGATGTTTTTTGCGCGGAAAGCGTAGTGCTAACGCAGCGACAGCAACACAGCACGAAGTTGGTCACTTAGTCGTTGCCACAGGACGTGGCGTTCTTAGGCTGAGTTCCTCTATTTCAGTGGGTGTTTTGACACCCGCTGAAATAAGTTAAACATGATTAACGAATTGTATATAAAGCTTTTGACCAAGGAATTAATTGATCTAACATTTGGTTAACTGAATCTGTTTGTACTTCTTTTGGTTTAAAATCAGTACCATTTTCAAAGTCTGTGAATAGTGACAATGCTGGATGTACACGGACATCTGCAATTAAAAGCTCACCCATAATACCACGTAAATGTTCAGCCGCACGTGCACCACCTACAGAACCATACGATACAATACCTGCAGCTTTGTTATTCCATTCTACACGTAAATAATCTAGTGCATTTTTTAAAGCACCTGTAATAGAGTGATTATACTCTTGTACGATAAATACAAATCCATCTTGTTTTGCAACAATTTCTGACCAAGCTTGAGCGCCTGAAGCGTCTTGCCCTGGTTCACCTAGTAAAGGTAATTTATAATCTGCGATATCAATAATTGTATAGTTTGCATCTCCTCGTTGATCTGCGATTTCTTTTACCCATTGTGCTACTTGTGGACTTACACGACCTTCACGTGTTGATCCGATAATAATCCCGATATTTAATTCTGCCATTGTTTTTTCCTCCTCTTTTTTTGAAGCAAATAATTTATTTAAAAAACCCATTATGATTACCTCCTTATGATGAAAAGTAAAGCTTTACTTTCTACATGGATTAAAAGGTTCGAATTCATTTATCTTGAATTTATTTATCTTGAATTCGAGATAATAATAACACGATGGTTTCATTTACGTCAACATGTTTGTTTAAATATTAAAAAAAGCAGAGATGTTAACACTCTGCTTCAGCTTGTAGACCAAAGGATAAATATAAAATAATGCGTATCAATAAACAAAGGTTGATTTTCACTCCGAGTAGGCGCTTTCCGCGGGCTTGGCTTCAATCTCCTCGTCACCGGATCTTCTGGCGCCATATCCAAGAAATATTTGAACGACATATCATACTTTGAGCGCTCTACTAGGTCGACATCTGATACATCATAAATGGCTGTTAATAATAAGTACTTAAACATGCGAATTGGGGGAATGGCATTACGTCCATTGTCTAAACAATATTTTGTTTTTAACTCTTCTAAAATGAATGAAAAATCAACAAGTTCATTGATCTGGCGAAGCATATTATCTTTTGGCACAACAATATCGTAGATTGCCATGTAGGGACTTAATTTAAGGGTTTCTTGATTTGAAATCATCGGGGGCACCACCTGCACATTAATGCTTTTATTATAAGGGTAAGCGTGACTAAAATAATAGGTTGATACATTGCGTTGTTTGGAGAAGCATCGCTCGACTCCTGCGGGAAAGCGAGACAGACGAGACCCCGCACGAAGCGAAGCGTAGGAGGAGGCTCGGCGCTCGCCCGCGGAAAGCGAGCGGAATGCTTCGGAAAACAACAGTAGAGTCACAGTGCCAAATGAAAAAAGCGAGGTATTCAACGATTAAATCGTTGAATACCTCGCAATGTGAGAAGATATGGACTTTTTCAGTGCCCTCCAAGTTGACCCTAGCTTTTTCCTAAATACTCATGAACCTGTGATTTTAGATAGCTATATTGAATATCGTTCGTATCTTGGAAAGCCTCTTCCCTACTAGAACGAACATCCTGATAGTCGAGGTTGTACGAAAATTGTTCTTGTGTAAAATCCTTTCTGACCCCACCGAGAATATTATAAAAATGCCAGCCTTCATCAAGCCACGTTTTATAAATTTCGCCTCCAAGGATATCATTTACAACTAATGAAGTGACTCCGCATTGGCCTTTTGCAGGATTATCTAAGCTCCATTTTGAGCTAGATTGAATGGACCAGGATTTTTTAAAAGCTTTTAACAAATCATTTTCTGTAGACATTCCTCAACGTCCTTTTCTACTTTAGTTTTAATATGGTATGTCATCGATTTTAATAGGCGTTGTTCTACCTAAAATCCAATCATCTTTGATTGCACCATAAACGATACTATCTGTCACAGTACCATCAACATTTTCCCAAGCATTTCTTAAATAGCCCTCTTTTACAAAACCAGCTTTCGCAAAACATTTCCTCATTTGCATATTATCAACTCTCGTATAACCTTCGATACGAATCTTATCTTTTTCTCCAAACAGGTAATCTTGTAACCAAAGGAGGGTTTTTACACCGTATCCTTTTCCTCTATAACGCATATCTAAACGGATATCGAATAACGGGATCGTATCACTTATGTCATGAATGATAATAATCCCGACCTTTTTTTCATTATCAACTATCCAATGTGTTTCGCGATCGCACTGATAGTATCCTTCTGTATATGCTTTTCGCACGGATTCCTCTTTTAAATGTTGATCGGTATGATACATCCACTTGTTTTGAGTTAACAAATCTACTAAATCTTCAATTTCATTTCCTAATAGTTTATATTCCATTTATATTATCCTCCAATGAATAATAATGAACACCACCATACGTAGAGTTCCGTTCCACTAGGTGCTTTGGCCGGAAGAAAGCATACCTCTACTGAAGCCTAGATTCTACTAACCATACTTTAACAAGTGCCGTTAGGATGTGCAAAAGGTATTGGCATAAATTTTACATTTCTTCTATAAGATTTAAGTAGGTCATCATGCAGGATATGTGATCGAATATTTCATCACTACCTCTCGAAAGTATTCACAACAAAAATATATACTTGAAAGAAGTATATATTTTTGTTAAATTTAACCTATGGATAGAACAAGTTTAATAAAAGGTCATTTAGAAATGTGTGTATTGTCTATTTTGTCTAAGAAAAAAAGTTATGGCTATGAAATTATGAAAGAATTAGAAAAACACAATTTGAAATTGAAGGGAGTAGGCAGTATTTATCCCATCTTGACTAAGTTAAAAGATCAAGAATGGGTTGATACTTACCGTGAAATGACAGACAACGGAAAAGTCAGAGTTTATTATGAAATCAATGAAAAAGGAGAAGTTTATCTTCAAAAAAAAATCAATGAATGGTTGGAGTTGCAACAAGACATAAAATCCCTACTTCAAAGCGGTCTGAAAGGAGAACTTATTGAATGAGTATGGAATTAAGTTTAGTAGAAAAACAATATGTAACCGAAGTTCTAAATGAGTTAAAACAGTATCGTATTAGCTCAAAAGAAAGAAAGAATATAAAGCAACAGCTTTTAGAGCATATCCAAGAATCTCGTGATAATGGAATTGATAGTATAAATGATCTGGGAGATACTACGACATTTATTAAAGATTTTTTAGAGATTAAAGGTATAGATCTTCATTCGGAAATTAAACAAATGCGGAAAAGTCGACCTGGAATATCAATAATTCTTGGGTTTTGTACTTTTATTATTGCCTATCTTGCTTGTCAGCTAATACTATCGATGTTTTTGACAGATTCCTTTAATCCGCAAAAGACTATTGCAACATTCCATTATAATATTGTTTATCAGATTTCTGATGTTGCTTGGTGGAACTTCTTGCTAATTTCAATCAGCATTTCTACTTCCTCTTTAATATCTTTACTTACAATAAAAATTTTTGGAGGAAATAGGTGAAATAACAATGAAAAAAAAACCAATATATAAAGCTATATTAGTTTGTTTCTTAGTAATTCCACTTTATCTATTTCAACTAGTCTCACCAATCTCCACAGAAGCCGCAGAACAAGATGTTAAGAGTACTATAGATAAGTATGTTGAAAATTTTTTAGAAGAGCAGCGAATTCCAGGGGCATCTATTGCAATTGTTCATAAAAATGATATCTTTTATTCTAAATCATGGGGTGTAACAGGAGAATCCGAAGAAAAGGTAACTGCTGAAACTCCATTTGTAGTCGGCTCAATTAGTAAATCACTAACAGGCTTAGCCATCATGAGATTACTTGATGCAGGCATTATTCAATTAGATGCTCCAGTTCAAAAGTACATGCCTTGGTTTACCCTGAAAGACAAACAAGCCGCTTCTCAAATAACGATTAAACATTTACTTACGCAAACAAGTGGGATAAGCACTTATTCTGGCTTAGCTATATCAGACAAGGAATCTAAAAATTTAAGTGCTATAAAGGAAAATGTAGAAAGTTTATCGAATGTGGAGCTGACTGCTGCTCCTGGGGAAAAACATCAATATAGTAATGCTAACTTTTCTATTCTTGGAGCTCTCATCGAAGAGGTTACCAAACAACCATTTTCTAAATATATGGAGGAACAAGTTTTTTCTCCATTAGGGATGAAAAATGCAGCCGCTGATAGTAGCATAGCCTATGAAAAAGGATACTTAGCTGGCTATCAATCATGGCTTGGTCACCCTGTTAAAAGTGCAGTCACGTTTGATAATGGAGGGACACCCTATGGATATATAACGGCAAGTGCAACAGATATGGTGCAGTATATTAAACTACTTAGTCGCCATGAGCATAACAATTTTTTAAGTAAAAATGCGATGAATCTTTATATATCACCGTTTGTTCAAACTAGTAAATATCGATATTACGGCCTTGGTGTACGAATCTCGTATCCAGAATCCAAAGAAGAAATGATATGGCATTCTGGTTCAAATCCTGACGCACGCTCAGAAGTATTTTATCTACCAGAAACTGATTGGGGCGGGGTAATTCTTACGAACAAAAGTCATATATTAGAGGAAAAGTCACTTCTTTACTTGAAAGAAGGGATTATCAACATTTTAAATGGCAAAGAGCCCGTTGACGCTCCTAAATATACACCTACATCTCAAGTTATAACAATCGCTATTTTATGCTTACTTTTTGTGCTGTTTATTTATCTTCTACTAAAAGTTAAAGCTAAAAATGTGAACAACAGAGGCGTGTTGAGTATATTCGGTCTTATACTTTTAGTTTTGGCCATTATCTCCATTCCATTATTAAGCTATAATACAGGAACACCTTGGCACACTATTAGATATTTTGCCCCTGATATTACATTTTTGGTCATAGCACTAGTTACCCTTTTAACATTGAATGGCTTATTATCTATATATATTTCATTTAAACCACGACAAAAAAGACAACTTCTCTAAGTAGGAGTTGTCTTTTGTATGCTTGTATGACCAAGGAAAAAGCTTCGATTATTCATTGCCTTGACCGTAGCCTGCTTCCGAGGCCATAGCGTCTGCTTTTGTAACATGTACCGTACCAAATGGATGGTCAGGAGGAGCGTATATTGAATAAAGCTTTAGTGGTATATTTCCTGTATTTGTGACGTTATGCCATGTTCCTGCAGGCACTACTACAGCGTAATTTTCATAGACTTTTCTTTCATAATTTAAATTATTTTTACTAGGGCCCATTTGAGCAAAACCCTCACCCTGTTCAATATATAAAATTTGATCCACATTTGGGTGTACTTCCAAACCGATATTATCACCAACATTAATACTCATTAAAGTAATTTGTGAATTCTTTCCCGTCCACAGAGTAGTACGATACGTATCGTTTTGCTTAGCTGCATCTTTAAGATTGATGGCAAGTGGCTTGGGCCCATAATCTTTTAATACAATACTTTCGCCATTGGAAAAACGAGAAGGCTCAGCTCTGTTCGCGTACCCCGTCTGATAAGGAGGTGTCCAATAAACTAGCTGATTTCCATAGTTATACATAGGCATGTTTCCGTAATAAGGAATGTAGTACATTTTCTCAATCCCCTCACACATTATAAGGTTATCCTATGCAACTTGTTCCAAAAATGTACGTAAACGAATTTCCATCCTATAGTACGGCTTAGAAATTTTTTTTACTCAAAGGTATCCTCATCTTCAGCATACTCTAAAATATCTCCTGGTTGGCAATGCAAGACTTTACAAATTGCATTTAACGTGGAAAAACGTATTGCCTTTACCTTTCCCGTTTTTAAATTCGATAAATTGACAATCGATATATCTACTGCTTCTGCAAGCTCACTTAATTGCATTTTTCTATCAGCTAATACTCGATCCAATCTTACGATAATCGTCAATTTCTTCACTTCCTATACTGTTGCATCATACTCTTCTTGTAAAAAAGAGCCATATCTAAATATCCTACCAATTATCCAAACTATAAAACTACATAGTAGTATGCGCCAATTCATATCAAAAAATTTAAAAGAAACGGATTGAATCCATTCAATATTGTCTAATTCATTATTGTTTAAAAACATATGTACTACCGTAGAAATCAAGTATTCTTGAACCGTATTACTTAAAAAACTTAAAATGAATAAACTGCATGCTATTAGCTCTATTCTTTTACTATTTCTAAGAGTAAAGACATCCCCAACAATGACTGATCTAACAAATTTCCATAATAAACCAAAAATTGTCATCACAATCAAAGTAAAGATCATCGAGAGTAAAATTAAAACGATTGTTTCACTTTTATCATAAACAAAATTCCTCATTATATCTTTATTTAAAAAAACTCATTTTCATATTACGAATTGCTAACGATTGATCCATAACGGCTTCTAACACCCCTTATTATTTTTTTATTTATATTCCTTTCCCCAATTATTAAAGGATATAGTATATATTATAAGCTGATTTCAGCATCATTCCACATAACTATTTAACTTCTTTCAGCGGGCAATTATGCTAAAGGCATAATTGATTAGCAGCTTCATGAACTATTTTTTTAATTCGACTTTTTCTCTAATAAAGGACATACTAACAAGTGTGGATTTATCATAAACGAACATTCCAAAAAGTATATAAAATGTCTAGCGCTTGATATAGTATGTATTTAGGAAAAAACAATTTGGTGGTGATATATATGAAGAAGTTCATGATGGATTTTTTAATGATTACGATCGGGGCGTTGCTTTTTGCACTGGCAGTAAACTTATTTGTTATACCGAATGATTTAGGTGAAGGTGGCGTTACAGGTCTAACAATCATTGCCTATTATTTATTTGGATGGTCGCCAAGTATTGTGAGCTTTTTGCTAAACGCAGCTTTATTAGTTGTTGGCTATAAATTTTTAAGTAGGCAAACGACTATTTATACGATTATTGCAGTATCCCTCCATTCGCTGTTTTTACATTTAACAGAATCGTGGTCGATTTCTTCGAATGAAATTATTGTGAACGCTATTTTTGGCGGGGTGTTTGCTGGAGTTGGTATAGGCTTAATTATAAGAGTTGGTGGAACAACAGCAGGTTCAACAATTTTAGCTAGAATGACGAACAAATATTTAGGCTGGAGTATTAGTTACGGTTTATTGTTTTTTGATTTAATAGTTGCTTTTTCATCTTACTTTATTATCGGAGCAGAAGCATTAATGCTTACTGTCATTATGCTTTATGTCGGAACAAAGGTAATGGAGTTTGTTATTGAAGGTGTAAATCCGAAAAAGGCAGTTACGATTATTTCGAAAAAGCCAGAGGAGATTGCCAGTCATGTGAATTGTTTTATGAACCGAGGCGTGACAGTTCTATCAGGCCATGGCTATTACACGAAGGAACAAAAAGAGATTCTGTATATTGTTATTAGTAAACAGGAAGTTGTAAAGCTAAAGAAAATCGTCAAAGAAATAGACACGGATGCTTTTATTGCTATTCATGATGTACGAGATGTTTTTGGACATGGATTTATTGAATTATCTAAGACGTAATTAAGAAAGAAAACACCTTTTGTTGAAAATGAGGATTATCCCTTCAAAAATCAACATAGAGGTGTTTTTCTATTGACTATTATACGAATCCCCACGGAGTCGCCCAGCCTCTACTCCACTATTTTAGTGATGAACCCTTTATCCCCTAACCTGTAAGGAAATTTCAATAATCCTATCTAAAAGTTTTGTATAGGTAATTCCTGCCGACGATGCGCTTTTTGGGAGTAAGCTGTTCTTTGTCATCCCTGGCAAAGTGTTAACCTCCATGACATATGGGATTCCATCCTTGATCATCATATCGATTCTGGCGTAAACATCACACTTTAATGCTTTATAGCAAGCTTTTGCTGCCTCGGTAACTCGTTCATATACGGCAGGTGGAAGCTCTACAATTTCCTCTATCGTAGCGGCATCCTCATATTTCGCCTTATAGTCAAAGATCTGCGCTGTATGTTGAATCGAAATAATCGGTAATAGCTCCCCGTCCAAAATGGAGCATGTTATTTCTTCACCTTCTATATATTTTTCAATAATGATTTCAGCATCCCATTTGAATACTTCCTCAATGGAAGTAAGTAAAGAATTTTTATCATAAACTAGTTTCACCCCTACACTGGAGCCACCCGAATTAGGTTTAACTACGAACGGATAGCCCATCTTATCTAATTCATCGAACTGAAGCTCCTCGCTATTCGAAAGATGGAGCCAATCCGGTGTTTCAATGCCTTCATAACGTAGAATTTTTTTCGAAATGTTTTTATCCATACACATACTGCTTGAAAGTATTCCACTCCCCGTATACTTAACGCCCATAGCCTCTAGTACACCTTGAATCGTGCCATCCTCTCCAAATTTGCCATGTAGTGCTAATAAAGCAATATCAATATCTCTCACCTTTTCAATAAGCTCTGACGTGTTATGTTCATTTAGTTTAATAGCAACCACTTCGTATTTACTCTTATCTATATGAGCGTTCATTTCTTCTCCTGTCATAATAGAGATCTGCTTCTCCGAGGAAATGCCCCCCATAATAACGCCAATTTTCATCTGTTCAACTCCCTATTTCATTTTTTAAGGTATCACCAATAATCTTAATACCACGCACAATATCCTCTTCTTTTAGCCGAGAAAACCCTAATCGAAATGTGTTACTGCCCTCACCATTGCTGTAAAAAACGTCACCAGGATAAAAAACAACTCTCCTTTGATAGCACTTCTTCAATAGTGTACGAGCATCTATTCCTTCTTCTAACTCAATAAAGAGATGAAGTCCACCATCTCCCGTCATTCTTTTAAAAGGGATGTATTGATAGCAAGCTTGACGGGCTAATTCATACTTTTTCTTATATACAAACTTAGCCTTTTTTAAATATTTTTCAAAATAACCATCCTGTAAATATTGATAAAGCACAGCCTGATCTAGTGTCGATGTATGAATAGTACGTGCTCTTTTCATACTTTCTAAACAGTGGATAAGTTCCTTATCAGCTAATATCCACCCGACACGTAAGCCTGGAAAAAGAATTTTAGAAAAGCTACTAATATAAATAACATTGTTGCCCTCACCAATAAAAGTCATTAGCGGTGCTAAATGCGAGCCTGAATAACGTAATTCCTCATTAAAACCATCCTCCACAATTGGAATTTGATATTGTGAAAAAAGCCTAATAATTTCAGCTCTTTTTTCAGAGGATGTCACAATACCTGTCGGATTATGATAGGACGGGATTAAGTAAGCAAAATCAAATTTCTTTTCCGATAAGCTTTTCTTAACTTGTTCAATATCGATACCGTCATCCTTCATGTCGATTCCGTGTATGTCAAATCCGTGTAGACGAAAAAGCTTTAATGCCGCATGGTGAGTAGGGTTTTCGCACATAACACGTCCGGATTTTTTCGCTAAGGAAGATAATAAAATATCTAAGCCCTCGGTAAAGCCATTCGTGATCAAAATATCCTTATTGGAAATATCTACACCTTTCACTTCCATATAGTGAAGAAGGTACTCGATTAAAGGTTTATAGCCCTTTGCATACCCGTAATTCAAAACGATATCTCCTTCAAGGGACATCCGAGTCAGAAAAGCTCTTTTAAAATTTTCAACATCAAAAAGCTTTTCATCAGGGGCAACACTATTGAAAGAAATCATTCCTTTTTCCCAATGAATATCTTGCTTCATTAAATCTAGCTCATCAGCCAACAAGGTAACGTTATTAAGCCTCTCCTTCCAATTAAATTCAATAGATGAAGCTTTCAACGTTTCGACTTTCCCTACAAAATTACCTTTTCCTTTCACTGCATAGATCATGCCCTCTTGCTCTAAATCTGCATATGCATTTAGTACCGTATTTCTACTAATCGATAATAATTTACTAAGTTCACGGGTAGATGGAAGCTTTTGATGCTCCAGCAAGTGTCCCTTCATAATCATTTCTTTTAAATAGTCTTTTAATTGACTATAAACCGGACGATTACCTAAAAGCTTAAAATCATTAAACACTTCCTTGACCCCCTTGCTTTATTTTTACATAACTGTTTCTAACTCAAAAGGTCCACAGTATAGGGATTTTCCCTTCCTTGTGGTATGGTCTGATTCAAAAAACGCAACCCTTCAAAACGAAGAATTGCACCTATTCTACATTTACGTCTGCTTCATCAACCCTTTTTTGCGTCCATTGCAATGCATGATCCGATAAGTCGACACCAACAAATGAACAGCCTTGTTTTGCTAAGTAAATGGCATTTCGTCCAGCACCACAGCCTAACTCTAAAACTTTATCTGGCTGAATCACCTTTTTTCAAAATAGCTTACTAGATTTTCATCAGGTTTATTAACAAAAAAAGGTACCTTTTTAAATGTTTGATCATAAAATCCATCCCAAAATCCCTGCGGTTCACGTAATAAATTATCTAATACAATTAGCAATTGTTCATTTGATTTGCATTTTACGCCTCCAATTTGCACCTATCTAAAAACTAAATATTCTATCTCTTTGTTATATGGGATAATTCTCCAAGAATGTTACCAATCTTTCTTCCGAATATAGATAACTATCTCTCCTGCTATTAGTTTTGACACTTCTTAATGTTCATTGAAATACAAAGTGTTACACTGAAATGGCTAGCATTTCTCACGCTGCTTATCGTAAATGTCTCCACCTCACGTCAACAACAAAAATAAGAACATTCCCAAAAAAAGACTAAACGGCTTAAGCCATTGGACTTCATGGCTCAAACCGCTTAAAATCTGTTTATTTGTAAGGGAGCAATTCATATTTGGTTACAGAATATCAAAGGAAGGAGTTATCTAATGAACTTAAATCTCAAAGCATTGTTTTCTACTTACCGTCATTATCGAACAAAGCCAACTGAGTTAATGTATGACTTTTTTTATTTCTACCATCAACAAGCAAATGAATGGTTTTCTGTTTCAAAGCAAGAGATTTCACAGCGTGACTACCAATGGCTCACTGTTTTTTATACTGAGATCACTTCCACAATATCTCAACCATCGGAAATCTGGTATGAATTTTTATATTTGAACGGTGACATACCATCTAAGCTATCATATAGCAAAGCTCGCGTTATTCAGCTCATCTTTTTAAATGATAATCCTCCTGCTGAAGAATTAAAAGAAGCTACTTTGAACTTTTTCCAGCAAGATACGGTAGTACTTCAGGTTGCTACAAATCGCTTTCTATTAATTGAGGCTATGGATAGTTCGATTAATAAAAAGGAAGATTTCATTGCACTTATTCGCACAATTGAAACAGATTTTTTCGTTCAAATTCATTTGTATCAAGGCGAAGCTTATGAAATAAATAAGCAATTCCCAAGTAAGTTCCAACGAGAAGCTCAATGGTTTGAGGAATGCTTACATTATAAAAATGCTGAACAGTTTTATTCATTTGAAACGATTTTTCCTCTTTTATTAACGCAACAAATGCCTGCTTCCATATTGCAATTTATAGAAGAACAAATTTTAAAACCTTTGCAGTCTGATATGGAGTTACTTGATACAGTCAGGACATTTTACGAATGTGGGTTAAATATTTCTTTGACATCAAAGAAACTACATATTCATCGTAATACGCTTAATTACCGTTTAGCAAAATTTCAAGAAACAACAAATATTTCTACAAAAAATCTAGACGGTGCTATACTCGTCTATATTGCTAGCTTTCTTCGATCAAAATTACAAAATGCACAAAAATAATAACTGAAAATTATGCATTTTAAATATTTAGTTTTCCCCTACACTTTTTATACACTAAAAAAAACAAACAAAGGGGGGGCTTATAAACATGGAAAAAATCATACTTAAAAATATTATTAAAACATATGATGGCGGTGTAACAGCTGTATCTGACTTTAATTTAACGATTCAAGATCGAGAGTTTATTGCACTTGTCGGGCCTTCAGGTTGTGGGAAATCGACAACATTACGAATGATTGCCGGCTTAGAGGAAATTTCGTCTGGAGAATTTTTAATAGATGGCAAGAAAATGAACAATGTACCTTCTAAGGATCGAGATATTGCGATGGTTTTCCAAAACTACGCACTATATCCACATATGACTGTATACGATAATATGGCATTTGGCTTAAAGCTTCGCAAGTTTTCTAAGCAGGAAATAAAAGAGCGTGTCCACAATGCAGCTGCAATTCTCGATTTAGAAAAGTATTTAGATCGCAAGCCGAAAGCTCTATCAGGTGGCCAGCGTCAACGTGTAGCACTCGGTCGAGCAATCGTCCGCGATGCAAATATTTTCTTAATGGACGAGCCTCTGTCCAATTTAGATGCAAAGCTTCGCGTACAAATGCGCGCTGAAATTACAAAGCTTCACCAACGATTAAAAACGACTACTATTTATGTAACACACGATCAGACAGAAGCGATGACAATGGCCACTCGTCTCGTTGTAATGAAGGATGGTATAGTTCAACAAATCGGGACACCTGAAGAAGTATATGGAACACCAGAGAACAAATTTGTTGGTGGCTTTATCGGCTCACCATCCATGAACTTCTTTAAAGGAGTATTCCAAGAAAACGGGATTCAGATTGATGATATTACACTGACTATTCCAGCAGAAAAAAGTAAATTATTAAAAGAACGAGGTTATTTACAAAAAGAACTGTTTCTTGGCATTCGACCAGAGCATATTTATGAAAAATCTTCTGTAAATCCCGAACCGTTCTTCACAGCAGTTGACGCGAATATTGAAGTATCAGAATTAACAGGTGCTGAGCTAATGTTACATGCGCAATTAAATGGTCAGCCTTATATCGCGCGGGTGAACTCCGATACAAAAATTACACAAGGTCAGGTCGCACATCTACTATTTGACATGTCACGCGTTCATTTCTTTGACTTAGAAACAGAGCAACGCATTCGCTAAGGTTATATATTACGGGATCGGAAAGGCGTTCAAATGGGATGTTAGCCTAAAATCATCGCATCTATGCGATAACGGCTAACTTTCCTGCATCGATAAAAATAGTTCAGGGCAATACAGAAATGGCCGATTTCGTGTCGACCCTTCTGTTGTTGCTGTCGCTTCGCTTTCGCACAGACAAAAACACGTTGTTGCTGTCGCTTCGCTTTCGCACAGACAAAACCCGTTGTTGCTGTCGCTTCGCTTTCGCACAGACAAAAACACGTTGCTGCCGCTACGTTAACACCGTGCTTTCGCACAAAAAACATCTGCAGGCATAAGCACAGTATACTCCTTCCCTTCCTAGGGAAACCTACGTTATCCTTTAAAAATAGAAAAAGGCAGTAAACAAATTTAAATTGTTTACTGCCTTTTATTATTTTATCGCAGCTCCGTAAAGACCCGCTTCACCTTTATGAATGCTGCTTTCAATGATTTGTTCTTTCCCTGCAAAAGGTGTTCCTACAAAACGCTGCTGAATCGCTTCTTTAATATAGTCAATGATTTTAGGATGATGATTAAAAAAGCCTCCTCCTAAAACGATACAATGTGGATCAAGCAGTAATATTATTTGCTGCAACTGTTTCTCTACCGATTGGACTAATGGCTCCAAAATCTTATCGACGATAGAATTCCCATTATAGTAAAGTTCCATCATATCCTTCAATACTATCTCAGAATCACCGAGTAGCTTTCTCCCTAATGTTTCAATTGCCGGGCCAGCAACACTCTCTTCTAGTGTAGTTCCGTCATTATCGACAATACTAAAGCCAATTTCACCAGCTAATCCGGTTCCCCTTAAAAATTCACTATTAACAACCGTACAGCAAGAAATACCGGTGCTTAATGTAACATAGACCATTGTTTCTTTGGAGAACTTTCTAGCTCGATATTCTCCCCATGTTGCTATATACACATCGTTGTCCATTTTAATATGAGCATGTGGGAACACTTCAGTTAAACGCGTACAAATCGGAAAGTTCTCCCAAGGTATATTATTTTGATAAACCGCGATACCTTTTTCAATATCAACGATACCAGGCACACCAATAGATACCTTTGAAATTTCATTAAAAGTAACTTCCTTTTCTGCACATAACTGTGCAAAGCTATCAATCAAACAAGCAAATAAAGCTTCTCGATTTGTTTTATCACTAGCCACTTCTCTTGTGCTCAACAATTGCTGATGTATATCAAACAAAGCCACGGCTAATTTTGTTCCACCTACGTCTGCTGCTAAAATGTAACTCATTTTTTCACCGCCAATTTTCTTATCCCGTATTAACTACCAGAGTGTCCGATTGATCTGGGACAACAGGATGTTCATTACACAGTAACTTTTACCTCTTTATTATTCACTGAGTGAAGTGTTTCATTTTTTAAAGGCTTACGACTTGTGTTAAATTACGTGGTTTATCTGGATCATAGCCTTTGCATATTGCACGTTGATACGCTAACAATTGGAAATATGGAACTACTTCAACAAGGCGATTCAAGTCATCTATTTCTTCTGAAAGTCTAATGATTAAATCCGCTTCCAAGTCTGCTGAAGCTATACCAATTACACCAACAAAACCACCAAGCTTTTGAATATCCTTTATTAATGCTTGATCGAAGTCCTTCGTTTCTGTTTGTGTAAATAAAATAACGACAGTCTCTTTATCTACAATAGAAATTGGACCGTGGCGGAATTCTAAATTCGAATAGCTTTCACATTCTGTTTGTGTCATTTCCTTTAGCTTTAATGTCGCTTCTTTAGCTAATCCGTTATAAGCACCTGACCCTAAAAAGATAAACCGTTTTTTCGTTAAATCCTCTGTCACTTGCTTTAACTGCTCGCCATTGCCTAATGCTATTTTAACAAGTGCAGGAATTTTTTCTAATTGGTTCATCCATTCAACACGTTGACTAATCTTTGCCGCGTATAGTTGAAGAGCATATAACATATTAGAAAATGATTGCGTCATGACCACACTTTTCTCTGAAATATCGTTTAAGGCAATCACTTCATCTGCTACTTCAGCCATTGGTGTATCACCATTACACGTAACTGCCATTGTACGTATATTCTCTGCTCCGTTTAAATGCTCCAATGCCATAATAATTTCAGAAGTTGTTCCTGAGCGTGAAATACCGATAATATTATACTTTTTATTTGATAGAATGTGAGTATCCGTGTGTAAAAATAGCTCAGATGCTGGGACTGCTACTGCTACTTCTCCTGTTGCCGATTGGTAATAACGTGCAGCTGCAATTGCTAAATAATATGATGTCCCACACCCCGTGAAAAGAGCTATGTCTACAGCCTCTTCATTGAACGTAAGCGACTGAACAATCTCTTTTGTTTTACCTAATTGTTGAGCTTGTTTCATAATCTCATTATACGTGTGCATAAATAAAACCCCTATCTCTCTTTAATTTTAGTTATTTGTAGCTCTTTTATGAGACTTTGAACAGTCTCCTTTTGTACTTTCGCAATTTCTTTTTCACCTGCATTTGCAGAGCCACATGCAACAGCCCATTTATATGCCTCCTTACAGTCCACACCTTCTGAAAGCTTATAGACAAGGCCTCCTAAAAACGCATCACCGCTACCCACTGTATTTATAACATTAATTTTCGGTGCATTTACTTGGTAAACCCCTAAACGATTAACAAATAAAGCCCCTTTTTCGCCCAACGAAAAACATACATGCTCAATTCCTAAATCCTGTATTTTTTCACCAGCTTGAATTAAGTCGTCTTGCGCTTTAACCTGTTTCCCAATTAATTGAACAATTTCATCCTCATTAGGTTTAATGATAAAAGGTATTGCTTCAACGCCTTGCTTCAAAGCTTCTCCGCTCGTATCGAGAGCAACCCGAACACCTTTTTGTTTTAATAATCGAATAATCATTCCATAAGCAGACATCGGTATACCCTTAGGTAGACTTCCTGAAAGCACGAAATATTGAGAACACTCTGCTTGAGCTTTAATCCATTTCAGCATTTCTTGCCATTCATGCTCGTAAATCGTTGGTCCGTCTTCTAAAAGCTCGGTCATTTCCTTCGTTTGCTTATTTGAAACGGTTAGACAAATTCGACTTTCGCCCTCTATTTGAATAAACCCTGTTTGCATGTTTTCTTCCTTTAACAGTGCCTTTATTTTTTCCCCATTTAGTCCGCCAACGAAACCACCAATGAACACTTCACCACCCAGTGTTTGAATGACACGGGCGACATTAATGCCTTTTCCTCCACCTTGCTGCAGCTTCTGCAATACTCGATTTGTCTTACCAAGCATTAAAGAATTCATTTCATATACTTGATCAATGGCTGCATTTAAAGTTATCGTCGTAATCATTTTTGCAGCATCACAATCTTCTGCTCTACTAACTCAATTAATGCCTCTCGTGCAGGAAGAAAATACTTTCTTGGATCATTTTCTGTCGGATTTTCTATAAAGAAGGCTCTTAATTGCTCGGCAAATAAATCTTTTAGCTCTGTTGAAAAATTCACTTTCGCAATACCGTAATTTAAAGATTTACGTACGCTTTCTTCTGGTACACCTGAGGCACCGTGCATAACTAATGGCACATTTGTAGCACGATGAATTTCCTGCAGTAGTTCGAATTGTAGCTGTGGTTCTTGTTTATACTTACCGTGTGCTGTGCCAAAAGCTGGCGCGAATGATTGGATACCTGTTTCTTTCACAAAGCGTTCAGCTAGTTTAGGATCAGTGAAAAAGGCCATTTTCTCGTCAACTGTTACATCATCTTCTACACCACCAATTGTTCCAAGCTCTGCTTCGACAGGCACATGAATTGCACTTGCAGCCTCTACAACTCTTTTCACAAGATTAATATTTTCCTCAAAGGGTAACGTAGAACCATCAATCATCACCGACGTATAGCCCGCTCGTAAACATTCCATTACAACTTTATAGGACTCACCGTGATCCAAATGTAGGGCTACTGGTACTTTTGCTTGTTCAGCAGCTGTTTTAGCAAGCGCCATCATATAATGCATTTCTACATATTTATAAGTGCTTGAAGTCGTTTGTAAAATAACAGGTGCACCTACCTTCTCTGCTCCTGCAATAACTGCTTTAATAATTTCCAAATTGTGCGCTCCGAACGCACCAATTGCATAATTATTTCTATAAGCGTCTTTTAACATTTCATTCGTCGTCACTAATGGCATAATCGAGTTCCTCCCTCAATGGGTTGTTGGTATAATTTATAGTATAAAAATTCTGATAACTGATGAAGCATTATTAAAAAGCAATTATGTCAATGAGTTTAAGATGTCTATACAGTAGGAACTCATCGACAAAACAAATGGATGGATTTCCGTTCTGACTGAGCACTTTCCAGAGGTGTCCGATTAGCGGTTTGAGCCAAAAGGGTGTTGGTTACGAAGCCGCTATCACAGGACACGATACTTTTTAGCCTTTGCTCCTTTATAAGTTTGTTGCAGGATCATCTCTGTGAATGCAAAGGAGTCGCTCAGTCTTGCACACCAATCAAACTTAGCATGATACTCATTTTTATAACGATAAACGGAACTCTTCACGTCTTGCGCGAAAGCAAAGTGTCAGAACCAACATAAGCAGAAAAAGCACTCGACCCTCAGCAAGTAGTCACCAGAAGCAGAAATCGCCCACATTTAAAATGCCAACATGTACAAAGATTACTTTACCTTGGCCATTTTATTCTTTAACATTATGAAACTCATAGATCGTAACTATGAGTTTAGTTTAATTCTGTATAAAACCGGCAGCGATCGCCTCTTACTATTGAAATGCAAAATTCGACTGGCTTTCCTGAAGTATCGAATGCAGTACGTTCTAGTAATAAAGCGGGTTTTCCTGCCTCCGTTTTCAACAAATGTGCCTCATCTTTACTAATAAGAACAGGCTCGAAAGCTTCTTTTGCTCTCACAACGATAATGTCAAAACGTTGTGCTAATAAGCTATACAAGGAAGAGGAACTAACCTCATGTAATATTTCACTATCCTTGATGATACTTTTTGGTAAAAATGATGATTCTAAAACAATTGGTTCATTATCTGCAAAACGTAAGCGCTTCATTTCAATGACTCGTTCATCTTCACCTAATTCAAGACTGTGTCTAACCTTTGTTGAAGGGAATACTTCCTGAATCTCAAGTACTTCATCTCTTGGGTTTAGACCTTTTTCTTGAAGCACACGACTAAAACTATAAAAACCACCAAGCGATTGTTCGAACCTTGGCTTCGCAACAAAAGTTCCTTTCCCTTGAATACGGTATAGTTTTCCTTCTTGTACTAATTCCTCAATTGCTTTCTTTGCAGTATTTCGACTGACGCGAAACATCTCCATCAATTGATTTTCAGAATCAATTTTATCCTCCGGCTTCCACTCTCCCGATTGAATCTTAGCAGATAATCTTTGTTTCAATTGATGATATAGCGGGATTACACTAGCTTGATCTAACGGTTTCATCTCTACTCATCCTTCTCCTAGGTTTTGTTATCAATATATCATCTAATCAAAAGGATGCCTATCGATATATCAATTCTTTTCAAATGCTAGATTTCCTAAGCAAAAGGTTTTCTCTATTTCCCCCTCAGCATTAAGCCAAATAACATCTGCATCTTTCCCTACAGCAAGAGAGCCTTTACGATTGGAAACTCCTAAATGAATTGCTTGATTTAGAGAAACAAGACGAACTTGTTCGATTAGTGAAAGTGTCAGCCACTCTTCTATGTTTTTTCTTGCTGTATTCATAGTCAAAACACTTCCTGCTAAGGAGCCTGTTTTACGTTGAATACAGCGATTATCAAACACTTCTACTTCTTCGCCACCTAATGTATAAATACCGTCTGGCATTCCCTTTGCACGCATACCATCAGTAATGACAAGCATGCGATTCAAACCTTTCATTTTACGAACCATCAACAGCAAATCTTTATGAAAATGTATATTGTCTGGAATCAGTTCAACATAGACTTCATCTTCTAATAGCACTGCTCCTACAACACCTGGATCGCGATGATGAATGCCTCTCATTCCATTAAATAGATGGGTTGCATGTGTAATACCAGCTCTTATGGCACCGATAGCCATATCATAAGTAGCATCGGAGTGACCAATAGATGCAATCACATCTTTACTTTTCAATGCTCGAAGCAATTCAAAATTCACATCTTCCTCTGGTGCAAATGTGACCAAGCGAATTAATTGATTTGACTTGTCATATAAATCATTAAATTGCCTAGCATTTGGTTTTAAGATTGATTCCTCTGGCTGCGCTCCCTTTTTTAAGCGATTAATAAATGGACCTTCCAGGTGAATTCCTAGCATTTCAGCTACCGCAGTAGGCTGTTCTTTGTTATAAAATGCAAGTGCTTCGATAGCAGCTTCAATTTCTGACATAGGACATGTCGTCGTTGTTGCTAAAAAGGCGGTTACACCTTCGCTTGCTAAATGTTTTGCGATTTGTGCATAATTAGCAGGGACCCCATCCATAAAGTCATGCCCTAAAGCACCATGTACATGTATATCAATCATCCCAGGGATAATATAGCCTTGTTGCTGACAATCAATAATATTGTCGGCAGAAGTCAACGGAGGGCAATTGTTCATTTCATCAATTACTGCAATTTTCCCATCAACCATTTGTAAAAAACCATTCGTTAAAATGCCTTCTTCCATCACAATATTGGCATGAATGATCCATGTTTTGTTCATGAAGTCACCCCTTCATTGGGATAATGTTCTGCTTTTATTTGTGCTTCGGCTTCCGTTTTCTTTTTGAAAATATGCGATGACATCCAAGATAAAAATAAAGCTGTTAAACTAACGCCGAAAAACGGTAATAATCCTGGAATCCAACTAAAAATGCGATATAATATGGCCATCCCTACAATAGAGCCAATCATTTGAAGTGGATATGCTACGCTAAATAATATCGAAACAGCAAAGTAACGGATAGGTGGTAGCTCATAATGAGCGTATATTTGGAAAATATTCAATACCATAATGCAAAATAGACTACTAATCGTCACAAATAAGGTAAGCAATAGTAAACCTGTCACCCCATGAAACGATGAAATTATTTGGAAATTAATTGTTAAAAAGTAACCGATACTTAAAATGATAATGCCTATTTTATTCGATGAAATAAACTCTATTTTATATGTCTTCCAATATGTTTTGACAAGTAGTTTTAAATCGTCCTCCCCTTGCAATCTTTTACGTAATGTTGTAAAAATCGCAACAGTTGCGGGAGTAATTCCGAATAAAACAAGTCCAAGTAAGGTTAAGCCAATCCACATTAACTGTAACACTGCCAACAATGTTATTAACTCAACTGTCCAGTATAATTTCCCTTTCCATCCTTCAAATTTCATTTATTTTGCCTCCCTACACTAGAAATCCATGCACGACTAAAGTCGCCGCTATGTCTCATTCTTACCTCATATTAACTGGCAGTAAGGCATCCGCATAAAAAAGAATGAGTACGTTGAAGTACAACTGCCAGTAAATGTTCGATTAGTTCGAGACAATAGGTTGTTGGTCACACAAGCGTTGTCATAGGAAGTAGCGTTTTAGCCCGTGTTCTTTGTTACACTTTATTTTTTTGTACGGTCATATGCTGCTTGGGCGACTTTCATATATTTCTCTAAGCCCATCTTCTCAATTGTTTTCTTATAGTCATCCCATTTGTCGAAGCTTGCCTTACCTGTAATAAAGCTTGCTGTCATCTCATCCACATATGTTTGAATGTCTGTTAAAATAGCTGACACTTGTTCATTTTCCTCTAAAGTGTAGTTCAAGCCTGGAATAATGTCTTCATCTTTCAATGCATATGGCATTACTTGCTGAGCATTGTTAATTGAATTTTCTTTCGCTTCTGCCCCTTGGAAATACTTTTGTGTAACGATTCCAGGGTAGTAACCGCCTGGCCATGTTAGGTAGTCGCTTATTGCTTGGTCTAAGTTTTTACCATCAGGGTTGTTGGTAATGTTATCTACATACTTTACATTACCAACTGCATCTTCCTCGTAAGTTACACCTTTAAAGCCCATGAAGAACATTTTTGTTCCCTCATCACCATATAAATGGTCAATCCATCGTACCATTGCTTCAGGATTTTTTGCTTTATCGGTTACAACAAACATTCCTAAATTACCAAGACCGTTAGACATAGCTGTATATTGACGATCTCCATTAGGGCCTTCTAATACATGCGCACCTACATAACCATCTAATTTGAACAGTTCTTTCGGATCTACTTCACTTAGCATACCGAAAGTTCCTTTACCCGCTTCAGCAGCGAATTTTTGGGGCTCCGTTGTAAATACATCTTTATTGATTAAATCTTCACTATACAATTTATTTAAAAATTCAAGCAATTGTTTGTATTCGTCTGTTGTTGGAACGAAGCGGAATTCTTTAGTTCCTTCTTTAAAGTCTAAATTCGGATTCATCGTTCCTTGTTTGTTCAAGCCGAATGAACCCCTTAAATAATCAATAAATTGCTTAATTCCATAACCAGATCCCCAGCCTTGCTCGTCCTGTTGACCGTTACCGTTTGGATCGTTTTCTTTAAATGCTTTAAGCACTTTATATAAATCTTCTGTCGTTTCAGGTGATTTTAAGCTTAGTTTATCTAGCCATTGCTGGTTGATCCATGGTGCTCCTACACGAAGCGATTCAAACTTTGGATCATAGATTGTTGGGAAACCATAGATATTTCCATCTGCCATTGTAATACCTTGCTTTACAGTCGGGTATTCTTCTAAAAGCTTTTTGAAATTCGGCGCATATTTATCAATATAATCATTTAATGGTATGAATACGCCTTGCTGACCATACTTCAGTAAATCAGTTCTTGAGAATGCCGATGCAAAGAAGATTTCTGGATAGTTCCCTGCTGCTAAAAGTAAGTTCTTTTTATCCGCTAATACTTCGGTTTGAACGGTTGTCCAATTAATATGGATATTAGACATTTTTTCGTATTCTTGCCATAGCATTAAGCTATTCCAATCTTGTGAAGCAAAAAACTTAGCTGCAAAACCATCTACTTCAATTTTATCTTTAGCAATAGGCATCCCCGTAGCATTCACATTATCAACGTTGCCGCTTGTACTTGCTTTATTTTCTTTATTATCTGAACAAGCTCCTAAAATACTAGCTGCTAACATCATAGTTGCCATCAAACCATATACACGTTTCTTTTTCATCGCCATTTAAATCGCTCCTATTCTTTAACCTTTTAATGAACCAATCATGACACCTTTTACAAAATATCTTTGTAAGAACGGATAAAGCATTAGCATTGGTAAGTTGGCAATGATTAAAACAGCATATTTCAACCCTTCAACGCTAAGTTTTTGAGCTAGAAAGCTTTCTGAAGTTGCTTGAATCATATCATCGGCTTGTCCTTGAATTAAGATTTGTCTAAGTATAAGTTGGAGTGGAAACTTGCTTTGGTCTTGTAAATAAATTAAAGCTTGAAAATACGAGTTCCAATGTCCTACTGCATAGAATAAAACCATTACTGCCATAACAGGGAATGATAGCGGTAATACAATACTCCATAAAATCCGAAAGTTTCCCGCTCCATCAATCGTTGCGGATTCCTCTAGTTCATGAGGAATCGATTGGAAGAATGTTCGCATAATAATAATGTTCCATACAGCAACAGCATTTGGAATAATCATGACCCAAAATGTATTAATCATGCCTAAGTCACGAATTAATAAGTATGTTGGTATTAACCCTCCGCTGAAAAACATCGTGAATACCATAAATGCCATAATGAAACCTTTACCTTTCAAATCTCTACGTGAAAGAGGATAGGCAGCACAAATTGTCATCACAATATTCAATACCGTTCCGAAAAATGTGTACTTCAATGTATTGATAAATCCATTAATAATATCTGGATTTTGAAATACCTTTTTATATGCTTCAACAGTAAATTCCTTTGGCCATAACCACATATCACCCGAGATAACATACTGCGGATTACTTAATGAAGCACTTAATACAAAAAGCAGTGGGTAAAGAACGATAATCGCAACAATTGCTAAGAAAATATAATTAAAGATTGTAAACGCTCGATCGCCTTTCGATTCTTTCAATTTCACCACTCCCTTACCATAGGCTTGTATCACTTACTTTTTTCGCTATTTGGTTTACCATAATGAGCAGGATAAAGTTAATGATAGAGTTGAATAAACCTACAGCCGCTGAAAAGCTATACTGCGCTTCTAAAATCCCACTTCGATAAACAAAGGTTGAAATGACGTCCGAAGTCGACATATTTAAATCATTTTGCAATAAAAATACTTTCTCAAATCCAATCGCCATAACTGATCCTACGTTCAAGATAAATAAGATAACAATTGTTGGCATAATTGCTGGGATGTTAATATGAATAATTCTCTGGAATTTTGAAGCCCCATCCATCATTGCTGCTTCATGCTGCGCTGGATCTACCGCCGATAAAGCTGCAATATAGATAATGGAACTCCACCCCATTGTTTGCCATACATCTGAAAGTACATAGATTGACTTAAACCATGCTGGCTCTGAAATGAAATCAATCGGCGTACCACCAAACACCATGATAACTTGGTTAATCATCCCGTCTGATTTTAAGAAAAGTAACAGCATACCGACAACGACTACTGTTGATAAAAAATGCGGTGCATAAATAATTGTCTGTACAAACTTTTTAAAGCGAAGACTTTTCACTTCATTTAACAGTAATGCAATAATAATCGGTACAGGGAAAGATACTAGTAGCGTAAATACACCAATACCAATTGTATTTTTAATTAATCTCCCAAAATAATAACTATCAAAGAAGCGTTCAAAATGCTTAAAACCAACCCATGGACTACCAGTAATCCCCTTTGTAGCGATAAAATCCTTAAAGGCAATTTGCAAACCGTACAACGGGTAATAATGGAAAATCAAAAAATAAAGGATCACAGGGACTAATAATAAATAAAGCTCCCAATTTTTTCTGATAGACTTCTTCCACTCTATCCAGTGATTCCTCTTTACTTTTGATTGCTTTTTGAACAAACGCTTTGTTTTAAATGGCTTTTCTTCAACAGTTGTTTCATCCAAAAGCGTCATACATACACCCCCTATTTATCAATGCTGTAGAATAGTAGATTCCTGTGAAATTTCAACAACTCTTCCCCCATTACGGAGCGATTCCGTTGCTGCACAGCCAACTGCTACGCTCATACGACCAGCAAATGGAGTTGTTAAAGGCTCTTTATTGTAAAGTATTAACTCTACGAAATCTTGCGCAATTTTAGGATCTGCTCCCCCATGGCTTCCTTCCTCGGGTTTCATTTCATAAACAACATCACTAAGCTCTTCCCAGGAATTAGATTTACGTGTCTTCAAATAAATTTTATTGTTCACATCATCATTTTCGATCCGCCCTTTCGTACCGATAAATGTATAATTTCGTGAATAATCTGGGGTGAAGTGACATTGTAAATAGGAAGCTTTTATACCACCCTCTAATTCCATAATGAGCATGTTATTATCCTCAACATCAATTTCTTCTCGGAACGCACATTCCGTGAATGTATGTGGGACATATTCTGGACATGTTTTTTTCTGGTCACATGTTGGACATGTTAACGTATTTGGTTTATCACCACCGTAATAATCTAAGCTACCAAATGCAGATACTTTCGTCGCATGTTTTCCAGAAATCCAATGAATCACATCTAAATCATGTGAGCCTTTTTGCAGCAACAGGGATGTTGTATTTTTGGAATTACCGTGCCAATCATGATAATAGAAGTAACCGCCAAAGCCAACAAAGTGGCGGACCCATATGGCTTTTAATTCTCCAATAGCGCCCGAATCGATTAAGCCTTTCATCGTTTGATACATACTCATATATCGCATATTAAAACCGACCATTAGATGCTTCCCTGATTTTTTCCATATATCTAAAATTCGATCGCATCCCTCCACTGTAATCGCTAAAGGTTTTTCAGCATATACGTGCTTTCCTGCTTCTAAACAAGTAATAATATGCTCTTCATGTAAATAATCCGGTGATAAGACGGCAATAGCATCAATATCGTCTCTTGTTAGTAAATCCTTATAATCCTTCGTTAAAAATAAAGGTGTTTCAAATTTTTCTTGAAATTTATCTAAACGTTCTTGAGAAATATCAGCTAAAGCAACAATTTCCGATTCCCCATCAGGCTTATGCCAGTATTGAGCTAAACCTCCTCTTAATCCCGCTCCGATTACGCCAATGCGTACTTTCTTCATTGATTTTCCCCCTCTAAAAATTCTGCATTTGTTTGTATTAAGTAAACGTTTACATTTGATACTGATTTTACCAATCATCCACAACAACACAACTACATGACAACACGTTGTAGGTACAAGTTAGATCAAAATAGTATAGCGAATATTCCAAAAATTACGATGAAATAAATATATAATTCTAACCATAAATATGTCAATACCCCAAATTTTAGTCATAATATCTTCTAGAAAAGTTGACTCTTCCAAGAATACAGAAAATTCAATACATTTATAAAAGCTCAACCCTCTCTGTAAAAAAAGATATTATTCCCTCACAATGAACTAAAATTCCCACCTTATAATGGTAATCCACAAATTATATAATATAGGTGCAGGAATATTACACCATTTATTATAGGTTACATAATATTGATGGATATTTTCTCTAAATCAATTACACTAAACATACGTTAAAGTGAAGCTTTAATATTGGAGGAGGTTTTCTTCATCCTCCATCGTGGCTCACCGCCCGTAGATTACAGAAAGGAGTTGCAACATGGAAGAAATATTGACGATTACGAATTTGACAAAGAGTTATGGTAGTAAGGAAATATTAAAAGGGATCGATTTGCACGTCTCGCGAGGAGAAATAATTGGTTATATTGGCCCGAACGGTGCAGGTAAAAGTACTACTGTCAAAATCATTTTGGGGATTGAAGGTGATTACGGTGGAGAAATTAAGCTTTTCGGAGAGAATATCGGAAAAAACAGCATTGAATATAGACGGCGAATTGGCTATGTACCAGAAATAGCAGATGTGTACGATAATTTAACTGGTTATGAGTATTTGACCTTCATCGGCCAGCTTTATGGCCTTGAATTTGAAGTCGCTGCGGATAAATCAAAATCCTTAATGGCATTGTTTGGTGTTGGTGAAGCGTATCATTCAAGGATATCTTCTTATTCAAAAGGGATGCGGCAAAAGCTATTAATTATCGCTAGCCTTATACATAATCCCGATTTGTTATTTTTAGATGAACCGATCAATGGCTTAGATGCGAATAGTGTGATGATCTTTAAAGAAATTTTGATTCAATTGGCTGCCCAAGGAAAAACAATATTTTATTCCTCTCATATTATGGATGTTGTCGAAAAAATCAGTAGTCGCATCATCCTGCTGAATGATGGGAAAATCGCTGCCGATGGGACATTTGCCCAACTACAGGCAGACAATACCGAAGGAACTCTGGAAAAGATTTTCAACCAATTGACAGGCTTCCATGATCATCAGGAAATTGGTGAGAAATTCGTTTCTATTGTGCAAGAGGTATGATCATGAAAGATTTCAAAACTTTACAGGTGCTTGATAAGATACAATTTGTTTTTGTGAAAATGGGCATCGATTACGAAATGATGAGAAAAATCCTCCATATTAAACTCACAATGGATGAACGTAAAGTACCGACAATATTTAACCAAGCATCAAATAAAAACAACAAAGAGCAAAAGAATGGCTACATCAAATCTTTATGGATTTATGTTTTAATGGGACTTATGCTAGTTCCTTTTATGGGATTTGGTCAAAACTATCTTTTCCAAATGAGTATTGCTTATGCAATGATTATTTTTATCATCATGACAACATTGATTGCTGATTTTTCTTCGGTACTTTTGGATGTACGGGACAGAAGTATCCTATCAACCAAGCCTATCTCTGCTAAAACGATTAATGCGGCCAAGTTCATGCATATTTTCATTTACTTGACGTATTTAACTATTGCATTCACTGCCATTCCCCTTATGGTGGGTCTATATAATCAAGGGATTGTATTCTTTATTTTAACTGTGCTCTTACTCGTTTTAATGAATATTTTTATTGTTGTATTAACTGCTATTTTATATATTGCTATTTTAAGATTCTTTGATGGAGAAAAGCTGAAAGACATCATCAATTATGTACAAATCGGCTTATCATTAATGTTGATGATTGGCTATCAAGTTCTTATTAGATCCTTTGAATTCGTTAATTATGATATGGCGCTAACATTTCATTGGTGGAGTATTTTTCTAATCCCAATGTGGTTTGCCGCTCCTTATGAACTACTACTAAACAGTGACAGCTCTTTATTTACAGTGGTGTTCAGTATGTTTGCTGTCGTCATGCCAATCATCTCGATATGGCTTTATGTAAAGCTGATTCCAACCTTTGAACGAAATCTGCAAAAACTATTAAACACAAGCAAATCGAAAAAAGAAAAGAACAATCCACTTAAGACCATTTTGTTAACAATCATTTGTAGAACGAATGAAGAAAGAGCTTTCTACCGCTTTGCTTCCCTTATGATGAAACAGGAGCGAGAATTTAAACTGAAAGTATATCCATCTTTAGGGTTTTCTTTTGTCATTCCGTTTATTTTTATGTTTTCTTTTTCAAAGTACGAAGGTGTTGATTATGCCGTAAGCATGGGCTATTTAAATATTTATTTCAGCATGCTAATTATTCCTTCTGCTGTACTCATGCTTGGACATTCAGGAAAATATAAAGCAGCTTGGATCTATAAAGTCTTTCCAATCAAAGACTACACAAACTTGAAAAAAGGAAGCTTAAAAGCATTTTTGATAAAGTTGTACATTCCATTGTATATTTTTCTAAGCATTATTTTCTGCTTCATTTTTGGTACGAGAATTATCTTAGACTTACTGATTGTTTTAGTAACAAGCTGCATGTACACCGTCATTTGTTACATCGGCATGGGAAGCAACATTCCTTTCACAAAGCCCTATAATGAAGTTGGCGATGGCCAGAGTTGGAAAACGCTTATATTGCTTATCCCATTAGGTGCTTTGGCGGGACTGCATTACTTCTTGACTTCTCATACTACTTATGGGGCAATCATTTACTTAATCGTGCTTGTCATCACGAATTTCGTTCTATGGAAGTTTGCCTTTAAGCGTACGAAAACGGCTTGAGCCTAAACTCAAGCCGTTTTATTTTAAAAAGCTTTTCTCTCATATATACGAATAGATAGTAGCCATGACCCAATAAATAAAATAATAACCGTCATGCTAGCTACAAAATACATTTGCGTTTCTTGTAAAGTCAAGAATTTTCGTGCTAATTCTCTTAATATATCATTTATAGGAACTAGTAAACTAATGGATAACATATAAATACCAAATAAAACACTTAAAGCAATCAATAAATATTGCGTTTTAAATTTATAGGAGATTGGAAACATGAGTGATATAACGACCATCACTAGACCAATAATAAGCAACATTTCTTTCCATATAAAAAGATCCCCTTTTCCATTTATGAGGAAATCCCCCACATAAATCATGAAAACAAATATTGTTGTAAATATCAGTGAACCTATATATTTTGAACTGACAATTTCCTTTCGCGTATATGGTAGAGAATTAAGCAAAATATTAGCATTGTCTTTTTCATCGTAAGCGAAAGCATTTAGTATAAATATTACACTATAAAGAAATCCCAAAAATAGTAGGGAGGGTACACCTGCCCATAAGTAGATTATTATAGTAGCAATGTAAAATAAAATGAGTTTCTTTTGTATTAAAACATCCTTAAGTATAAGGTTAATCATCCAATTACCATCCTTTTTCCTATATTACATACTATCTTTAAACTTAGGCTTAAATATATTCACCACACGAATTTAACAGCTGTCTCCATCACTCATCCTCTGAATACAATAGTGTGAGCATTTCTTTAAGCTCTGCTAAGCCAATATTCATTTCTTTAGCATTTTGGATGGCAATCAATAGATTTTCTTCGATTACCTTTACTTTTCTTTCTCTTATCATTTCCGTATTTTGCTCTGAAATGAACGAACCTTTCCCCACAATAGAATAAATAAATCCGTTTTTCTCTAGCTCTTCATAAGCGCGTTTTGTCGTAATAACGCTAATTTCTAAATCCTTTGCAAGCTGTCGCATAGACGGCAATGACTGCCCCTCTTGTAATTCACCTGATAAAATTAGCTTTTTGATTTGACTATAAATTTGCTCATAAATCGGTTCTTTTGAGCTGTTTGAAATAATAATTTGCATGCAAATACCTCTTCTTTATTTTTATGTGTCAGCACAGAAGACGTTGGTTATTCTGTTAGCATGAGCAATTTTTATTTCAGCATGCTAATTACTCGTCAGTTGTACTTATGTTTGGACATTCAGGGAAATATAAAGCCATTAGATTTATAATGTCTTTCCCTTAAAGATTCCATTGTCTATTGTTTAGAGTATAATTTTCTGCCTCACGAAAATTACCTTAGATTTATTAAATATGTTAACATACTGTCATTTGTTATAGCGGTATCGGAAGCCACGGTCGGCGATAGGACATTGTGTTTAAGTGACTTAAACAGCTTGAACCTACATCAACGGGCTCAAGCTGTTTTATTTTAAAAGACTTTTTTCGCATATATTCGAATAGATAGTAGCCACGATCCTACATATAAAATAATGATTGTAAAGATAGCTACAAAATACATTTGTGTTTCTTGTAAAGTCAGAAACTTTTGTATTAGTTCTCTTAATGTATCATTAAAACTAGGGAATAAATATTTGACGGTTACCAAATATATACCAAATAAAGTACCCGAAGCAATCATTAATGCTTGCGTTTTAAATTTATAACATATTGGCAGTATGAATGATATAGCGACCATAACAAGACCGATAATTATCACTATATCTTTCAATAAAAACAATGTCTCTTTTCCGTTTAAGAGAAAATTACCTAAATACGTAATGAGTATGATTAGTGATGTATATATCAATGAACCTATATATCTCGAACTAACAATTTGCTTTCTCGTATATGGTAGCGAATTAAGTAAAATATTAGCATTATCTTTTTCATCGTAAGAAAAGGACATGGTAATAATCGCTAAACTATATAAGAATCCTATTTTCACTAGGGACACATTTATTAATAAATAAAGAATAATAGTAGCAATGTATAATACAATCATTTTCTTTTGTATTAAAATATCTTTAAATATAAGGTTAGCCATGCAATCACCATCCTTTTTTCGTATAGTACATAATATCTTCAAGCGTTGGTTTTTCCACAATAACAGAATCCCCAAATATTTTTGCCACACGATTTTTATCCGCTGTTAATGCCTCAAAGCCTATGTTCGATTTTCGAATTGCCACAAACTCTCGTTCCGTTTCTTGATCCAATAAATTCAATGTCCCTTTGACAATAGCATATTCCTCTTCAATCTTATAAAACTCCTTCGTGAATATATGTTCACCGTTATGAACAAAGGTAATATAATCCGCAATTCGGTCTAAATCTGTTGTTATATGTGTCGAGAAGAAAATCGTTTTATCTTCATCTTGCATTAACTCATGTAGAATATTTAGTAGCTCCCTACGAAATATCGGATCGAGCCCGGCAGTTGGTTCATCCATAATAATTAATTCTGCATGATGAGCTAGTGCTATAGCTAACGAAGCTTTCATCTTCATTCCCTTTGAAAAGGTCTTCATATATTTGTTCAATGGTAGTTCAAACTGATCAACATAACGTTGAAAGGCAGCATCATCCCAGTTTTTATAGGCTGGTTTAATAATCCTTTTCATATCCTTTAACGTTACATATTCATAAAAGACATTTTCATCATAGACAAAACCAATACGTTCCTTTATTTCTTTTTCATGCTTCTTATAATCCATCCCAAACACTGAAACAGTACCACTATCTTGCTTTAGCAAGTTCATAATCAATTTGATTGTAGTAGACTTTCCTGCACCATTTCCCCCGATAAATCCAGTTACAAAGCCCTTTTTAACGTTAATAGAGAAATCTTTTATCTGAAATCCATTAAAAGATTTATGAACATGCTGTAATTCAATGACATTTTCCATTCTTCACCCTCCGTATGCAATAATGTAAGCATTTCCTTGAGCTCTTTAAGGCAAATTTCTACATATTGTATATATACTCTATATACAATATATACACAATAAACATATTTTGCAAGTAATAAATTATGATCGAAAAAAAAACGCAAACATGAGATTGTTAAATCACAAGCTCATGTTTGCTGTTTTTAATTATTTAGTTGATAATACTGCGAATTATGGCTCCCAATTAACTTTAGCTAACTATTTAATTGGCGCATTATTAATTGTTGATAATACTTCATTCACCTCGAAGATCTTCCCGCGAATATCGGTAATGCCAAAACTTATTAATCGTTCTGAATGCATAGTTAAATATTTCTCTGCTGCTGTTTTGGTTTCAAATAAATATATCCCACCAGCTTCTTTAGTCGCAGCATTCTCAGTCCAAACCTTCCAAATCATACCCGACTCTTCATTAATACTTTTTGCTAAATTAGTAAATGCCTCGGACATTTCTTCACCGAATGGCCCGTCCATTGTAAAATCAACTTGTAATAAATATTTCATGTATAAAACCCCCACTTTTATTTTTTCTATAACAATTAGTAATTTTTAAGGTTCTTCATCATGATGTGTGGTGTTGATTTCCGTTCCGAGGGCGCTTTTTAGCTGCCGCTTCGCCTCGTAATAATCAACAAAAGTATCGAATTGAAAAAAGTATCATGATTCGTTTAAACACTATCTTTTTAACTACCCCTCTGAAGGATTTAGCGTTCCAACATATAATCGATAAATTGCAGCTTTTTGCCATTCATTTCGAACTTATTATCACTTATAGACAGTTGTTTAAAACCATTCTTTTCAAGAACCCTTTGAGATGCAATATTATTTGTTGTTGTTTTTGCTTTAATCTTTTTGACACGGATTTCTGTTTCTAATAGTAGTTTTAAGGCTCTAGCCGCTATTCCTTTGCCCCCATATTCTTGTCCCACTCTATAACCGACTTCTGCTATCTCATTCGCTGTATCCATATCTACTAAATTAATTCTTCCAACAATACTGCCTGAGTTATCTCTTATTAAGTAAAATTTCGATTTATTTTCTTGTTGTTCTGTTAAAAGCTCCCTATGTCTTATTTTAAATGTCTCAAAATTATAATAGTCTTCTCCACGACCAGGTACCATTTGTTCAAAAAATAGTCTATTATTCTTTTCAAACTCAAACAATTCTTCTGCATCGCGTTCTTGTAAGCAAATAATTGAAATTTCCAAGCTAATTCATCCCCCTCGTCCTTTATGCTTCAAATCCAAATTTGTAAGAAAAAAGCAAAAAAACAAACTCTTTACGATATCATACCTAAGAGTTTGTTTTTAATCTATTGGAATCTTGAAATGAAGAAATGTATAACAATTCAAATAAAAAGAAGAATCAACCATCTAAATCTTTTAATCGTCTCCGAATAGTAGCTTCAGAAACGCGAAATATTCGTGCAATTTCCCGATTACTTTTTCCAGCATCCTTTAACTGCAGCAACTCCAATTCGTTTATGGCCACTTTTGGCCGTCCATTTGAATTTCCCCCTCGCCATTCCTTATTTTTCTTTTTACTTCTCAAAAATTTCCCGAGCATTTTCTCACCTTCTCATGCGTCATAACTCTATATTATCAGTTATATAGCCTCTTTATAAAAAAGAAAGTAGACCGATATCTACTCTCTTGATTGTTTAGGAAAAATATAAAAATAAAAAACGAAACCAATAATAATTGCGGGTGGTAAAGCAATTCCCATATTTTGGACAAATGCACTTGCAAGTAGTTTTAAAATCTCAACAATATCTTTAGATAAAATGTTTTGATACTGTTCTGCATCTGTCAGACCTTTTATTATTAAGGTTACAGCAAAAATAATGATATAACTAATTAAGCTATAATTAATACTTAACTTTATTTTTTCTTTATCATCGTTCTTTTCCTCTAATAGCAATGTTTCCACGCTGATATCAAGAATCTCCGATATTTTCAGCATATTTCTCTTACTTGGGTAACCATTCCCAAGTTCCCATTTGGATATAGACTTATCACTTACATCCAAAATCTCAGCTAGTTCTTGTTGGGTGATTCCTTTTTCTTCTCGGAATCTTTTTAGTTTTAAACTTAAAATATTTTTCTCCATTTTATTCCTCCCCCATTACCTTAATTTACAGTTATTATCACATATTAGGAATTCTATTTACAGGAATTTTAGAAAATAGAGAAAAATAGACCACTATATAAAAGTGCGACAAAACTCATAAAATAGGTTTTTGTCGCACTTTTATCGGAAATCCATCTGAAATTACCTAAAGCTTATATATTCTTTTTCGAAAACTCCGTATGCAACAAGCTATAGATCAACACATCTTTACATGTAGTACCGGATCCCGAGTGCTTTTTATTCTGATCTTATCTTCGCGGTATATAAATAAACTCACCATCAAACGTATTAGCAGCTCAGTCGGTAGATTATGCTTTGCTTTTTTATAGCTCATATTGCCCTCCTAAATGTAATTTTTCTATTAGGTATGAAGCTATTTTATAGGTTCCTATACGCTTATTCTTTACTTATTAATTTTAATTTTTCATAGCCCTTTATATGTAAGCTTAGTTGTTTTTCCTTATTCCAAATACTATATGGGTATACTAAATTAACAACGGTTTTCCCGTCTTTCAATTCTGTAGTAACGCCTCTTGCATAAAAGGATTCTCCTTTTTCATTTGTTAATGCCCATTCAAAAAATTGATTTTCATCCTCGGAAAGATCTGTGTCAACCATTAAAGATACATGCATAGAGCCATTCGTAAGGGTTGCTGATTGTAATTGAATGCCCTCAACAGCTTTTTCCGCCACAAATGATTGTGTTACAACCTTCATTGGTGTCAATGTAAATGGCCATTCTCCATCAATAGAGACAATCCCTTTCTTCTCTGTATAGAAATGAATTGTTTCAATTACTAATTGAACTTTATCTAAGGAAGGCCATGCCATCTTTTTGGATTCTAATAAAAGTTCTACTATTATAGATTGATCGTTCTCTTTTAGCATATTCATATATGGGCTCGCAGCAATGACTGTTGGCGCGAGAGGCTTTGTGTCTGACACGAGGGAGTCAATTTCTTTCCCGGCCGAATCATACATACGATATTCGATGAATACGTCGTAAATATCTTTTATATCAATATTTTTCGGTAAAATTTCCATTCCCAACCCTACTCGATAGGCATCAGCAAATGTATTTTTAAGTGTAACCGTAACATCTTGTGAACTTTGCGATATACCAACATATTGTACCTCCCCGTTTTGACTAGCAAGTTCAATCCCAGCGTCCTCGAACCCTAGAAACGCTTTTAGTTTGGCCATTGCTGTATCATTAGACAAAATCATACCCGAAGCGAGCACTGCACATGCAGCCGCAGCTGAAATAGGCTTCAACCAACGTTTTTTTGTCTTTTTCTTGGATTGAGAGCGAATCTCTGTATATGAACGATCAAAAGCTTTTTGCACAATATCCGGTATTTCTTGTTCTCTATTCATTTCCTCATGTAAACGGTCGTCTAATGATTTTTTCATAGTAATTGAACCCCCTCAACATAATAATTATTTTTCAAATATTGCTTTGCTCTAGAAATCCTCGACTTAATCGTCCCTTCTGATTCTTGAAGAAATTCGCTAATTTCCTTTGTCGTGAGTCCATTCACATAATAAAGCGTTAAAGCAATGCGATAGCTTTCATCTAGACTTTCTAATGCCTCATCAAGTTCAAGTGAAATTTGATCTTGGTGTCGTAGTTCATGCAATGTCGTCACATTTAGTGGTACAGTACGCTGACCCTGCTTCATAAAGCGATAGCAGTTATTTAAAAGAATACGACAAAGCCATGTATGAAAATATTTTGCTTCTTTTAGAGAATCTATTTTTTCAAACGCAGTCAGTATTGTGTCCTGTAAAAGATCTGCAATGTCCTCATCTTTCAAACCAAGTCGTTTTGCTGTCCGATAAAGCGTCATTTCGTATTGATGGATTAATTGTATAAACGCTTCTCCATCTCCCTTCTTTGCTTTTTTTACAAGAATCTCGGATTGCATATAATCACCTCTTTTTCTCTTTACATACCGTTAGAGCATTATGATTGATAGTTAGTTGCATCGATTTATTATTTATTACACTAAAAAACCGACGAAATAAAGGTCGGTTGCCGCCTGCTATTAAATTAAAACAATTAACACTGTTTACTCTCCGGAAATAGGTATTTCCGATCTGTTCAAGCTTTTATAAAGTTGTCGAAAAATTGAAGGACTATTAGCCCCTGTTTTGTCACAAACTAAGTAACAAGTCTCGTAATATATTATTGACATTCCTGCTTCATTACATAATACTATACTTAAAATTTGAGTTTTTTTAGGTATAAAGTTCCGACAAAACTCAAAGGAGGAAACTATTTGAAAAACAAAAGTATTAAGCGACGATTATTGTTTTTTACATTAAGTTTGCTGTTATTGTCATCCGTAGTTAATTCCGTATTAGGTGTATGGATTGTTGGCAAAAATAGTAAAGAAGTTTTAATTGAAAAAGCTAATGAACAGGTCTTTGAAATTGCCAAGCAAGCTGAAACTATATTAAATTCTGAGAACGATCCCATCCCATCTTTACAAGATTTTGTGGAGTCAAAAGCACAACAAGAGAATGTGACTTATGCCATTGTCATTGATAACAATGTAAAAGCTGTGGCGCATAGTGATAAAGGGAAATTAGGAAAAACATATGAGGATGCATACACAATCGATGGTGCTAAACACGGAAAAAAGCAATTTAAGAGATGGTATGCTGAAGTTCAAGATATTTGGACATACGACATCATGGAGCCTATCTATAAAGATGGTGAACTTTATGGCGTAATTGACATTGGGGTGCCTGAAAGCGGCATTCAATCTATTACAAACTCTGTACTAGGCTATCAGATTGTTACAGGCATCGCGAGTTTTATCATTATAGGTGCTTTAATGTGGTGGATTATTGGTCGCATTGTTGCTGCTATTAAGAATCTCGAAAAGGTTATTCATCAAACTGCAAGCTTAGACTTTACTGAAAATCCTGAGTTAGATAAGCTATTAAGTCATCAAGATGAAATTGGCCTTATGGCAAAAGGCATCTCTAGCATGCGCTCTGCATTAAAGAATGTTACCGTCAACATACATAACACTAGTTCCGAGTTATCAGATTCCTCTAACATTCTCATTCAAATCGCAGAAGATACGGTACGTACGACTGACGAAATTAGCTCAGCCATTAATGAAATGGCAAAAGCTACAGAAGAGCAGGCTCATGATACAGAAAAAAGTGCAGAACAATTAAATCAACTATCTGGAAATATTGATCGTGTTATTGAGCATACAGAGAAGATCGCTTCTATGACAGAAGATATAGGTCATTTAAGTAATCAAGGTGTAGGAACTGTCAACCAACTCTCTGTTTGGTCAGAAAAAAATCGTGAATCTTCACAACAGGTAAGTAATATCGTTCAAGAAGTAGATAAAACTTCATCTGATATATCAAGTATCGTTAATACAATTACAGATATCGCAACTCAAACTAATTTATTAGCTCTGAATGCATCCATTGAATCAGCTCGTGTCGGTGAAGCCGGTAAAGGTTTCGCGGTTGTTGCTGATGAAATTCGAAAATTATCGGAACAGACATCTAACGCTACTGAGGATATTAAAAATAAAATCTCTGCCATTCAGGATATTTCTAAAAGTGCTGTGCAGGAAATTAGTACAAGCCTTAGTATTGTCGAACAAAATGCAAAAGCTACAAAGGATACTAGCGAAATTTTCCATACAATAAAGGTAGCTCTAGATCAAACGAGTGAAGTGGCACAAGAGGTGAAACATTTATCTCATGAGATGGATGAACGCAAGGAGCAAATCATTAGTGCCGTACAAAACATATCTGCTTCTGCAGTAGAAACCTCTGCTGGAACAGAACAAGTTTCCGCTTCCGCAAATGAACAACTTAAAAGCATTGAGACTGTCTCTGAAAAAGCTAAAGACCTAAATGCCATTGCTGATGCTTTAAGAGACGAAATGAAAAAATTCACTATTTAATATAAAAAAGCTGATTCCATTGAATCAGCTTTTTTAGCACATATCTTTATATCAATTTACTTTCTTTCAGTAAATCATAGATGATTGTGTCTTTCGTTTTATGAATACCAAACTTACCTATTTGTTTTAACATAAATGGAGCATCAACATCTGTTAATTTTTTACCATCAAGTAAACGAGCAGTTGAAGATAATAAAGTACGAATGTCAAAAGTCGATGCAAATACTTCTGGAACGCCTCGATCAATATCTAATAATTGATAAACTGCTTCCATCGCCGTTCTCACTGAATACTCAGTTGTAAAAACAGTGTCTCTTTCTGTTTCACTAAAGTTTCCAATGAAGGCTAAGTTAGCAGATCCATTAGGGACAACTAATGGACGATCTCCCATTGCTCTAGGCATGAAGTAAGATGTTATATAAGGCATGTAACATGGAATTGTATTACAAGAATTTTGTGCTATATCCGGTATTTCGTCTACAGGCACACCCATATGGTATAACCACTCTTGTGCGATCTCAATTCCTGAACATTCCGTGATACTCTTTTTAATAAAATCACCTGGTTTATTAGATAGCAAACCATAAATCCAAACTACTAATTGGTCTTTTGGTTGATCTTTAAAATGCGGTTGTCGGTTCAACGTATAGCTTAGCATCCAATTAGAGTCAGTAGCCGTTACAATACCGCCCGTCACTACTTTACCTGCATACGGATCTCTTTTACTAATTTTTTCAATATACGGAGCAACTCGATCATCCAAAGTAGTTAGTGTTGCTGAAACAAACCAGCTTTCTTCTGGAAGGTTTTCGCAGAATTTTTCCGGTTTACCAAAATCAGAATCTTGGGAAGCAATGTTTTTCCAAAGTGACCAACTTCCCCCTAAATCAGTACTGATAGGGGCTGGTGTATTATTGTCACCATAAGTCGTACTTTCCGTGATACTACCATTTGTTACAAACACTAATTCATTTTCTGTTAGCTCAATATTCTTTTTCACACCATTTTGTTTTAACACTAAAGTATGGGCTACTTTTTTATCGCCAACTTTATCAACTAAAACATTCTCTACAACTGTATTGAATTGGAAATCAACATTATGACCTTCCAAATATTTAATCATAGGAAGTACTAAAGATTCGTACTGATTATATTTAGTAAATTTCAAAGCAGATAAATCTGGTAGACCCCCGACATGATGAATGAAACGCATAATATAACGACGCATTTCCATTGCAGAATGCCATTTTTCAAAAGCAAACATCGTAGACCAGTATAGCCAGAAATTCGATTCAAAGAACTCTTCAGAGAAAACATCTGTAATTTTTACATCCTCTAATTTTTCTTCAGGCGTAAAGAATAATTTAATCATTTCTTCAGATGCTTTATCAGATAATGTAAACTTGCCATCATCCTCAAGTCTTTGTCCTCGATTTTCAATCAATCTACATTTTGAATAGTTAGGATCCTCTTTATTTAACCAATAAAATTCATCTAAAACAGAAGCGTTTTCTATTTCTAATGATGGGATTGAACGGAATAGATCCCATAGGCATTCAAAATGATCTTCCATTTCTCGACCACCGCGAATAATAAAGCCTCTTGTCGGATTTAAAATACCATCAAGGCTACCACCTGAGATATCTAATTCTTCGAGAATATGAATATTCTCTCCCTTCATTTGACCATCACGAATTAAAAAACATGCGGCTGAAAGTGAAGCTAGCCCCGAACCAACAAGATACGCTGATTTCTCATCAACACCCTCTGGTTTTTTAGGACGTGCAAAAGCCTCATAATTACCATTACTGTAATACATAATACCGCCTCCATAAACTATTATCGTGATATAGCATACCATTATTTTGCACGGTAATGGTAAAATGAGAGAGAAATTAACAAATAATTCAATTTTAAAGCTAAACTCTAAATATACTATACCCTATTATTTGACATAACAATTCATTGCATTTTTATAAATTATTCATCAATATCTTTATATCAAAGGGATTTTGCAATACTTGAAAATTTGATTACTCTAATAGCAATAACCTATAAAACACTAGGTTTATTGTATGATTTCCTTCTATCTGATTAACTATAAAGCTAAAAAAGTATACAAACCTTTAAAGGCAGCTTCGCATAATTATTATAGTAAGAAAATAAAAAGTTGATAATTCAACGGTCACTTTTTCTATTCGAATTTATTATTATTTAAATAATTTAACTATCTACACGCCCCCCCTGAGATTCGCTTAATGGAAGCCCTTATAGCAAATTCAAATATGAAAAAATAAACAAAAATAATATATTTTCAAAAATAATGTTTGACAATCTTTTAGGGTGCTATGTAGAATAGGACAAGTGATTATGAGAATCATTATCAATTAAGAACAACCATTATTTTTTTATCGATAATTGAGAATGAATCTCATTTCACGAATATATGTTGTTAGTTAGGATGGTAACGGATGGAAGCAAGCGCGAGGAGCATAGAACAACAAGAGACGAATTTGAAAAAGATTAAGAGCAGACCGCTTATTGCTTCTATTATTTTAATAGTAGGTACGATTTTATTAGCTTTAAGTATGGGCATGTCCATTTCATTTGGGGCTGCAGATATTAGCTTAAAAACTGTTTGGCAAGCTGTTTTTCAATACGATGATTCGCTTACACATCATAATGTCATTTGGGAGCTTCGTATTCCAAGAGCAATTGGAGGCGTAGTCGCTGGTACGTTTCTAGCAGTATCCGGAGCAATTATGCAAGGTATGACACGAAACCCTCTTGCCTCACCTTCTTTAATGGGTATTACAGATGGTGCGGTATTTGGCATTGCAATTACGTATGCATTTTTCCCTAATTCCCCATACATAATGTTTGTTCTTGCTTCATTCATTGGTGCCGCATTTGGCGCAAGTATTGTATATGGTGTAGGTGCATCCTCACCAGGAGGGCTCACACCTGTAAAGTTAGCGTTAGCTGGTGCAGCGATCAGTGCGCTACTTGGGGCCATATCTTCTAGTATTGCACTTTATTTTAATCTTGCCCAAGAGGTCAGCATGTGGAATGCAGGAGGCGTTTCAGGTGTCAAATGGGTAAGTATTGATATGTTGCTACCGATAGGGCTTGTTTGTCTTGTTATAGCAATTATAATGTCGAGATACATCACCATTTTAAGTTTCGGCGAAGAAATTGCGATTGGACTTGGACAAAATACAACCTTAATTAAATTTATTGGAACTGTACTTGTGCTTGTTTTAACGGGATCAGCAGTATCTATGGCAGGTTCTGTTGGATTTGTTGGACTTGTTATCCCACATATGACGCGTTTTCTTGTTGGATCTGATTATAGATGGGTCATTCCATGTTCAGCAGTATTAGGTGGTTTGTTAATAGAATGTGCAGATATGTTATCTCGTGTTATCAATCCGCCATTTGAAACGCCAATTGGTGCAATTACAGCTTTAATTGGTGTTCCATTCTTCCTTTACTTAGCTCGTAATGAAGGGAGAGGGAAAATATGAGACAAAGTATCTTAACCAAAAAGAATATTTCAGTTTTAGCCATTTTAGCTTGCCTAATTGTGTCGGTATTCTTAATTAGCTTAAATACAGGAACGTTTAAAATACCACCAATAGATGTATTAAAATCGTTAATTGGGTTAGGGGCCGAAGATCAATCTATCATTTTATTCGAGTTTCGTATGCCTCGAATGATTATCGCGATTTTAGTTGGCTCAGCGCTAGCGATTTCAGGGGCTATCATGCAAGGCTTATCTAGAAATCCACTTGCTGACCCTGGAATTATTGGTATAAATGCTGGTGCTGGATTAACAGTTGTTGTTTTCGTCTATTTTTTCTTCGGGAAAGTTGAAACCGGTACGTTACTATCAGTATTCATTCTTCCGTTATTTGCGTTAGTTGGTGCTTTATTAGCAGCGGTTATTATTTATACACTTGCTTGGAAGAACGGTGTTTCATCCACTCGTTTAATTCTTGTAGGTATTGCAGTCGCAGCAGGATTTAGTGCTGTTAGTTTAATCTTCTCCATGAAAATGACTTCAAATGATTTTCGTTTTGCAACCATTTGGTTAGCAGGAAGTTTATGGGGAACAGATTGGAAGTTTGTATTAAGTGCACTTCCATGGATGCTCATATTTCTACCAATTGCATTTTGCAAGGCACATATATTGAATGTAATGAACTTAGGAGATGCAGCAGCGGTTGGCCTTGGTGTAAATGTAGAGAAGGAAAGACGTAAACTATTATTTATCGCCGTTTGTTTGGCTGGCGCATCGGTAGCTGTTGCTGGTGGCATTGGATTTATTGGATTAATGGCACCTCACCTCGCAAGACGCCTTGTTGGAGGAAAACATCAAATTATGTTACCTACAGCAGCATTAATTGGTACTTTTTTATTACTATTTGCAGATTTAATTTCAAGAAGTGTACTAACAACTTCAGAAATACCAGTCGGTCTTGTTATTTCTATTATTGGTGCACCCTATTTTATTTATTTACTTATGAAGACAAAGTAAAAGGAGTCTTTTTTGATGGTAACTTTAGCAGTTGATTCGATATCCGTTGGCTACAATGAAGGATTAATAATAGATGGATTATCAGTGGCGATTCCCGAAGGAAAGATAACAACGATTATTGGACCTAACGGATGTGGGAAATCTACATTGTTAAAAACAGCTTCTCGTATTTTAAAGTCAAAACAAGGGACTGTTTATCTTGATGGAAAAGCAATTGACAAACAGTCAACAAAAGAAATTGCAAAGAAAATGGCGATTTTACCCCAGACAGCAGAAGTTCCAATGGGTCTTACTGTGTTTGAGCTTGTTTCATATGGTCGCTTTCCACACCAAAATGGATTTGGGACATTGCAAGAAGAAGATTATCGCTACATCCATTGGGCACTTGAAGTGACAGGGATGACAGAGTTTGCAAACCGTTCAGCAGAAGCTTTATCAGGTGGCCAACGTCAACGAGTATGGATTGCAATGGCACTTGCGCAAGGAACAGACTTACTAGTATTAGATGAGCCGACAACTTACTTAGATATGGCTCACCAGTTAGAAATTTTAAAGCTTTTAAAAAAATTAAATCAGGAAGAAGGCCGCACAATCGTTATGGTCATTCATGATTTAAACCATGCTTCTCGTTTTTCTGATCATATGATTGCTTTAAAGGCTGGTAAACTGATTCACCAGGGAACTCCAGATGAAGTGATGACAAGTAAGACACTTCGAAATGTATTTGAAATTGAAGCACTAATCGTTTCATGCCCTGTAAACAGGAAGCCAATTTGTTTAACTTACGATTTAACAACGATTAATAATCTAGAGCAAATAAAAGCATAAAGGAAGGAGCATTCTTCCTTTCTTAAATAGAGGAGAAGGAGCATTCTAATGGGCGTTGAGCTTCTTATTTTAGTCTAAGAAGTTGAACACCCATTAGAATGAAATGGGTCGCAAACAATTTATCCGGGAGGAACAAAAATATGAAGAAATTTAAACTAACGTTACTAACAATGGTATTAGTTGTTACATCTATACTATTTGCAGCTTGCTCTTCTGATAAAAAAGAAGAAGAGAAAATAGATGCTAAAACAGAAGAGCGTACAGTAGAGCATGCTAAGGGGAACATTAAAATCCCTGCTAATCCAAAGAAAATTGCTGACCTTAGTGGTTCAACAGAAGAATTATTAATCTTTGGAATGAAACCAATCATTACTGCAAATACGTCTCAGGAAGAAATTGATCCACATATTGCAGATCAATTAAAAGATGTAAAACCAGTTGGCTCTGCTTGGGGTGACAACATTAACATCGAAGCGGTAGCTGCTGCGAAACCAGATTTAATTCTTATAAATGATCGTCAAGAAAAAATCTATGATCAATTATCTAAAATTGCACCGACTGTTATGTTAAAAACTCCTTTAGATCAATGGCGTCCAAAGTTCGAGGAGTTAGGTAAAATCTTCGATAAAGAAAAAGAAACAGACGAATGGTTCAAACAGTATGACGAAAAAGCTAGCAAGTTACACGATAAAATCGTTGCTAAAACTGGTGATGCGAAATTCATGAAAATGGCTGCATATCCAAATGCATTCCGTATATATGGTGACTATGGCTACGGTAGCGTACTCTTTAAAGATTTAAAATTACCAGCAGTTTCAGGTACACCATTGGATAAAGCATTAGTACAAGTACAAAAAGAAGCTTTAATTGACTACAATCCGGATTACCTATTCGTATTTACAACAGGCGACGGTTCTCAGCGCTTAAAAGAGTTCCAAGAAGAGACAATTTGGAAAAACATGAATGCTGTTAAAGACAACCACGTATTTATTATTAAAAACGATGCGGTCAATAAAGGTTACTTCCCTCTTGGTAAAGAAATGATTTTAGATGAAATTGCTGAATTTGTTCTAGGGAAATAATAAACACGAGAATCACCTTCGAAATATCTCGGAGGTGATTTTTTTTATATAGTTGTTTAATTATCGATTGGCGAATAATTCAACTTAGTTCCTTATTTTATAAATCGTATAGATCGTTTCTCCCCAAATTGTAAAATCTCATCATTCATTAGTATGATGTCAGTGTCATCCTCTGTAAGTTTTTCTCCATTCAAAGAAACACTATTTTGTTTCATTAATCGCAAAAACTCACTTTTACTTTGAATATATTCTTCAGCAATTAATGATGGAATAATATCTAGTACAGACTCCTTCCCTATTTCAATTAACAATGTGGGGATGTTATCAGGTAAAACCTCTCCTTCATTAACGATCTTACCTACACCCTTTTGAATCGTCTCTACTTGTTCTTCCAGTGTTAAAAACATACAATACAACTCCTTTAATATTGAATTAATATTGCAAGTTCTATAAGAGTAAAAAATCAATTTCGCCTTGGCGTAATTGTAGCTGACGCTTTGCTTTCGCTACAGAAAACATTTGTAGCTGACGCTTCGCTTTCGCTACATGCCATAGAACGTAACGTTCTTAGACTGAGTTCCTCGATAAAAGGAATCACATCGCATTCATCTTACTACCCGCTTCTGCTGAATGAAGATAAAAAAACGTCCTTTAGGAAAAAACCTAAAGGACGTGTTATGAACGTGTTACCACCTTAATTTAAGAGCTACTCACATAACTCTTCTCAATAGGTACGGCTAAATGCGATACCTTTGCATTGATTACGGATGCAAACCCGTCGTAGCCTACTAAAGTTCGGTACGCAGCTCCAAGATGAATTCATTTTAACTTTCCTCGCGCCTCTCATCAACCGGCTACTTTCTGTGAGTTCCATTAAAACTACTAGTTCTCTTCAACACTTTTACTCTTATACTCCAAATTGTTAACAACAATTTTTCGTTATGCAAATCTTGATAATTATTATAGTCTCTTTATTTGAATTGTCAATAAATTATTTTTAAGCTTTTAACGATGGGGTTGATTTCCGTTCCGACTGGGCGCTTTGAGATGTCGCTTCGCTTTCGCACAGAGCAAAGCGTCCGATAAGCCGCCCAGTCTCTACTCCAATCAACTATTTACATAGTAGAAGTTTTAACAAAAGTGCACCTATTTTTTATTGCTCACTAGTTTGTGTGGATGGCTTTAATAAGAACCAAACAATTGCTAAAGTTACTAGTGCTAATATAAAAGTACTCATATATATGAAATGTACACTTGAAGCTAATGCCTCTTGTGATTCGGTGACTATGGTTGCTGTAGTTCCTCCATGTCCACCGGAAGATACAAGATTAAGGTTTTTAATACCTTGTGCGTGAATCATCGTGTTGAAAATTGCCCCGAAAACTGCAGCACCTAATGTTTGACTAAACGTATTGATAAATGTATTTAAGCCAATTGCCGTTCCCCGTGTATGAGTTGGAACAGCTGATTGAATTGTTACCATGTAAATTGGTATAATAAGCCCCATTCCTAAGCCGAATAATCCAACTGCAACATAAATAAGGAATGTTGGAGAGTCTGTTGACAATGTAAATAGTGAAAAGGCAGCAACTGAAAGAATGCTAGCTCCAAGTAAAATGATTTGTTTCGTTTTTAAGTAATCAATTAATTTACCAGAAAAAATAGTGCCAAATGTCCACATAACGGGAAGTGGCATTAAAACGAGTCCGGCCTCTGTCGCATTTTTTCCTAATACACCTTGGCTCCAAATCGGAAGATACATTGTAATACTAATAATCATTGCACCAGAAATAAGCGTTAAAATGTTTATAATAGATAATGTACGATTAGAGAAAAGTGCTAGCGGAATTAATGGTTCCGGAGATTTTCTCTCAATAAATAAGAAAATAACGAATGCAACAGCTGCAAAGATTAAGAGACCAATAATTGTAATGTCCCCCCAATTTTGCTTACTGCTACCTGTTAATAACGCGTATAATAGCGCGATTGTACTTAATGAAAATACTGTTGCACCAAGATAGTCGATATGGTGCTTAGCAGGCCTAATAGATTCTTTATAATAAATAACAATCATTAAGCAAGCGATAATTCCAAATGGAACGTTTAAGAAGAAGATGTAGCGCCAAGAAAGAGAATCGACTAAAAATCCACCAACTAATGGTCCTATTACACCAGAGACGCCCCACACAGCACTAATCCAGCCCTGTGCTTTTGCACGATCTTTCACTTCGCTATACAAGTCACCCATGATTGTCATTGTTATTGGCATAATAGCGCCAGCACCTATACCTTGAAGAGCACGAAAGACAATAAGCTGCTCCATCGATGTAACAACACCGCAAAGTGCAGAGCCGACTAAGAATATTGTAGCCCCGATAAGTAAAACTTTTTTACGACCGAATAAATCAGCCAGCTTCCCGTATATTGGCGTCGAAACAGCTGTGGCAAGCATATAAATTGCATATACCCAACTAACAAGTTCGACACCTGACAAATCACTTGTAATACGGGGAATTGCTGTACTAATAATTGTTCCTTCTACAGCTGAAAGAAATGTCATTAACATTAATGATAAAATAACTTTTTTTCTCATATTTTCCCCTTTACTTCTAAACAGATTACGCCTCGATTCATCATTGCGTCCGGAATCGGCTTTGGGCCTACAATTGTTTTCTGGGCGAAAGAAGTTTATTCAATATATAACTAAGTATATTTTTGGATTATCTATAAACAATATAGATACTCACTAAAGTTCCTTTATTGCACTAACCAGCCGTTAGTTCAAGTACAATTTTTCACAGGATAAACATCAATTTTAACATATATACATTAAAAATCACCTTCAAAAATAACGAAAGAGGTGATTTTTATAAAACGTTATGACAAACTATCATTCTTATAATAAACGAGCACACCTATTGCTTTGACATCAATTATGCCTCCAATTGCGCCCGGAATCGACTTCGTGCTTCCCTTCCAATCCTTAAATACTCGCCACATTTCCTCATATTAACTTTAGCAAAGGTGATACTATCATAAGGAGTTTTTTTTAACTAAAAAGTGACTTTCCACGTGGCACCTCCGCTCTAGCTTAAAAGCGCTAGACTAGATTATGCTCTCTTGAAAATGAAAAAGCTTTTTACATATTTTCAAACTGAAATAAATCAATTATAATGGTATTTAAATGGAAGAAATTCTAAATTCCACCCATTTATCTTTTTTTATACAAATCTACTGTAAAGGGGCACGAAGATGAAAAAGAAGGTTTTATCCTTACTCATGGCCATAATAATGGTCCTATCAATTAGCGTATCAGCTTTTGCCGATGAAACGTCGCCACCAGCGACAAGAGGAGAAATCGTTAAAACCTTGTTGATAGCAGCAGACGCTTATCAACCAGAAATTAGTAAAGAATACATTATGCAAGGCTCTAAAAACGATGATTTAAGAGAAAATGAGCCAGCTAAGAAGGTTGAAGCTTTAGTCATGTTGAGCCGGGCATTCGGCGAATTGCCAGAGCCGGTCGGAAATGATCTGCGCAGCGGAACATTTGGTGTCAAGTTCACTGATGTACCAGATTGGGCTAAAAAAGATATCGATAAACTTGCAAAGGCAGGCGTACTGACAGGCAAACCTGACGGCACATTAGGCGCAAATGACAATATTACGATCAATGAGTTCAAAAAAATTATTGCCAGAGTGTGGACGCTTAAAGGCTCCCATTTAAATGACGATTTTTATGAAGCAATCAATAAGGAATGGTTAAATAAATCGACAATTCCAACAGGAGAAATCATGGGTGGCGGATTTGCTGAGCTACAAAAGCAAAATACCGATAAAATAGAAAAAATAATAAATGAGCTCGTTGGTAAACAATTCGATAAAGGAACAAAAGAACAGAAAATTGCCGACTTTTATTCGACAGCGTTGGATAAAAAAAATAGAAATAAACAAGGGATTGAGCCCATCCAAAAATATGTAAAGGCAATTAACGGGGCTAAAACACTTGATGAGCTCGTTCAAGCAGATCTTGCTATGGAAAAAGAATTGAGTCTAAGCTCATTATTCAGCTTTACAATCATGAACGATGCAAAGAACAGCAGTGAAAATGCTTTATATTATACCGGATTAGCTACTGGTCTGGATAAAAACAGCTTTGTAACGGAAGACGAGATAGCGAAAAAAGCCTACATTCAATATATGACCAAGCTTCTCGTGTCATCGGGTGAGGAAGAGTCTGCAGCGAAAGGCCACGCTGAGAAAATTTACGGAATGGAGAAAAGCTTAGCTTCCGTATCGCTTGAACCTCATGAACAAGGTGACGTCAATAAATACTATAATCCGTATACAATCGAACTATTCGATGACATGTTCAAAACAGTAGATATGAAACAAGTCTTGAAATCGATGAAAGTCGACAGTGCTGATAAAGTAATCGTATTCGATGTGAAGTTGGCACAAAAAGGCGCGGAACTTTTGACTGAAGATAATCTTGACACACTTAAAGCTTACTCCAAAGTACAACTGCTTTCCGCAACAGGTCGTCTATTGTCAGATGAATTCAAAGACGCTGCAAATGAGTTTTCCGCAACGTTATACGGCATTACAGGAGAAAAAACAGATCAGGAAATCGCAGTTGCCATGACAACTGGCACAATGAGCGGATATTTGGAGCAAATGTTTGCCGAAAAACATTTTTCACCAGAAGCTAAAAAAGATGTTGAACAAATGGTAGAGAAGTTAATCGCTACGTATGAGGAAAGAATCCAATCTCTTGATTGGATGTCAGAAACAACTAAAGCTAAAGCCATTAAAAAGCTGCATACAATGATTGTTAAGATCGGTTACCCAGATAAGTGGGATACGACATTAGATAAAGTAGCAATCAAGACATATGACGAAGGCGGTTCACTGTTCTCTAATACCTTCACGGTAACCAAAGCATACATTGATAACACGAAAGCCAAGCTAGGAAAACCGGTGGATAGAACGGAATGGTTAGCAAACGTTTATACCGTAAATGCTTTCTACAACCCTTTTAATAACGAAATTACGTTCCCTGCCGGTATTCTCCAAGCACCTTTCTATGATATTAACGCTAAACCTGAAGAAAATTACGGTGCCATTGGCATGGTCATTGGCCATGAAATCAGCCATGCATTTGATAACAATGGATCTGCCTACGACGAAAATGGAAATGCAAATAACTGGTGGACAGAAGAAGACTTTAAGAAATTCGAAGAGAAAAACCAGGAACTGATTAAGTTCTATAATGACATTGAGATTATTCCGGGTGTGTTGAATGATGGTCAGCTTACTCTAAGTGAGAATGTCGCTGATTTAGGTGGAATGGCGGCTTCGCTGCAAGTTGTATCCAAAATGAGTAATCCGGATTATAAAGCCTATTTCGAAAGCAATGCAGAAATATGGAAATCCACAACTACAAAAGAATTTGCAGCGTTTCTTAGCAAAAACGATGTACATTCAGCCAATAAAATTCGGGTAAACCGCACGATTGTGAACTTCCAGCAATTCTATGATACCTATGGAATTAAGCTTGGAGATGGCATGTATATTGCTCCTGAGGATCGAGTTTCCATCTGGTAAAAATACGAGCAATAAGCTATTTCCGATAGCTCTTACATCAGTATATAGAAGCAGAGGCTTTCTAGAAAGTCTTTTTACACCGAAATAAAAAGTCCAAGAATGCTAATTTCACAGCATTCTTGGTTTTTTGCTTTTTTTAGCCCTAGGGATAGTATTAATTATAAGTGATGTTTGTACCAATTGCAGTCTGTTCGTTAGACTACCGCCAAAAAGCCCGTTTTAGCCTGTGAAATGGCTATAAACGGGCTTTTATTTATTTTCTTGTCAATCCGAGGTTTGCGGAAAAAACATGCCTTTTGCAGCAGTCTCCCTTCATCTGCTTTTCTTAGAAAGAAAAATTGTCCGGATCTGGTCCAAATCGTTTATTTTGATTCAATGCGCTGATTTTTTCTATATCCTCTGCACTAAGCGAGAAGTCAAATACATCTGCATTTTGGCGAATACGCTCAGGCGTAATAGATTTTGGAATCGTCACTACCTGGTTTTCCAAATCCCAGCGAATAATGATTTGAGCTGGAGACTTGCCATATTTCTGTCCCAGTTCTATCAAAAGCGGGTGATCCAGATTGCCTTGCATCAATGGGCTCCAAGCTTCGAGCTGGATATGACGCTCCTTGCAATAGGCATGTAGCTCTTTTTGCGTCAGCAACGGGTGATATTCCACCTGATTAACCACTGGTGTAATCTCGCTGTTCTGACGCAATTCTTCCAGATGATGAATTTGAAAGTTGCTTACTCCGATCGCTCGTACAAATCCTTCGCGATATAGCTTCTCCATTGCCTTCCACGTTTCAACAAACTTGCCTTTTACCGGCCAGTGGACGAGGTACAGGTCCAGTGTATCGAGCCCCAGCTTTTTCATACTGGTGTCAAAAGCCTTGAGTGTTGTCTCATAGCCTTGATCTGCATTCCACAACTTGGTCGTGATGAACAGTTGATCACGATCAATTCCCGATTGACGGATTCCTTCGGCTACGCCCTCTTCGTTTCCGTAGATGGTTGCCGTGTCAACACTGCGGTAACCAGCTTCAATAGCAGAGCGAACTGCCAGTGTTTCGTTACCTTCCCTTGCCTTCCAAACTCCGAGACCCAGCCACGGCATTTCGACTCCGTTGTTCAATACCGAGCTATCTGTGATATGTGTTGCCATCTGATCTCCTCCCGACTATCGCTGATAAATTGGTACTTTATTAGTAGATTAATAGGTATCATTAATTTATCATCCCTGTTCCACCCAGTCATTTTTAATACCTGTCGAACACTCGCCTAACTCTGCCATATTTCCCCTCTCCTATTTCAGTGTATTGGAGTTTTGAATCCCAAAAATTTGATAAAAAATTCGACATATGAATAATATCAATAAGTTGATTTTAGATAGGAATTTGAATGACGGATAGGGGGCAGTTCTTGATTAAACTCATTTAACCACCTCCTAAATTTAATCCTTATTAAATTATCCTGCACCGTTAGTTTAAGTAAAATTTTCCACACGATAAACTTCAAGTATCCATAAAAAAACACCTCATCTGCGCATCACTTTCATTCTGTAAATAGCCTAAGTATCCGACATTTAGATTCATGTTCGGTTCGGGTAAAAAACTTATGCAGTATGGACTATAGGAAGCACGAGTCTAAGCCCGGGAGACATTGGTGATTCCGGGCTCTTTGCTTCCAACTCTAGTGTGATTCAATACTTCGGTTTGTTTTTATAAAAATAGCCTCTTTGCGGGTTGAAAGCTCATACCGTTAATGTAAAAAAATCATATCTTGCATTATACGACTAAAAGGAGGAAGACCTCTCTATTAGATCGAATCCAAGACTTTGAAAATCGAGAAAGGATGAAGACAAAGTCGTAAGCGAATCCTAATATAACCCCTAGCATTACTAGAGATGACGCCTTGAACCTCTTATTAGCTTCTATAGCAATTGAAGAGTTAAGGCTAGGACACATTATTAATGCCATAGGCGGAAAAAATCCAATACGCAGTCGGTACATTGCCAGGACTATCGGTTCCTGCGACCCTCAATGAATTGCTGGAGGTTAATTCAAGTGTCCAAACTACCAACTGGAAAACATCTTGTCTGCTTCTTCTGAAGTAGGTCAAACCGGTGCAACTGGAGCTACAGGCGGTACGTTTACAGCCAACAACATCAAGTAGGAAGCTTCATTCAGCAAGTAGTTACACCGGGGTCGTCTTATATGTTTGATTCAACTATAAATAGCAATGGTATCGGTATTACACATACACCTGGAACACCAGATATCCATCTAAGTCCGAACAGCGTCTATTGGATCAATAGCTATTTAGAAGGGGTTGAGACGCCAACTGGCGGTGTCTGATTCGCGCTTCGCCTAAACAGGGTTCCTCTTTTTGGGAGTCATGTTGGCAACGGGGCTGTCGGGGTAGATGTACAACTCTCCGGTGCATACATTCGGAATACTGGACCTGGTGTTAACGTTCTTCAGATGTTCAATGATGATAACGCAAATACTACGACTGCTAGTAACGGTACGCTTGGCGCTTCATTAACAATTATACAGATTGGTTAACATATCAGCCTATGAAGACATTATCGCAAAACAAAAATTAAACTCTCTTTTTTTAGCGTTTTCATCTATCCAATGAACGACACGTTAGAATCAGCGGTCATTTAGCTCTTCCAAAAGGAATTAAGATGTCAGAAATAGCTGGTTTAAATAAAAAAATGACCATCTTTACACGAACAAGCAATCTCTTACATGAACAAAAGCGGTCACAGAACAGGGAGAAGCCTTTAATAAACGTCTAAATAAATGCATCTATGTCTGCATTTATTTAGACACGTTGTACAAGTGCCGTCGTAAAACGGTATCTAAAGAAGCCGTTTATATCACAGTTGGCATGATGGTTCTAGTGAAGGGCTTACGTCAACTGATCTGCATATAACTCAGAAACTTCTAACTGAACTCAAGGAATGCTCATACCGTTAATGAAAAAGAATCCTATCCTGCATTATGACTATAAAGAGGGAGACCTCTCTATTTAGATCGGTAAATTCATAAACTTTGAAAATTGAGAAAGGGTGAAGACAGTGTCACAAGCAAATCTCCCTAATATAACCCCTAGCATCACTATTACTAGAGATGACGCCTTGAACCTCTTGTTATCTTCTATAGCGATTGAAGAGTTAGGGCTAGGACATATTATTAATGCCGAAGCGGAGAAAATCCAATACGCTGTCGGTACGCTGCCAGGACTTTCGGTTCCAGCGACCATCAGTGAGTTGCTACAGGTAAATTCAAGTGTTCAAAGTACTATGCAAGAATTAATTAAGAAGGAGCTACTCCTTCAATCTAAACTGGAAAACATCTTGGCTGCTCCTTCTTTAGTAGGTCCAACCGGTGCTACTGGGCCTACAGGACCTTCTGGTGGACCTCCAGGCGCTACTGGGGCCACTGGCTCTACCGGGGCTACTGGCTCTACGGGTGCCACTGGCTCTACTGGGGCTACTGGCTCTACGGGTGCCACTGGCTCTACTGGGGCTACTGGGGCTACTGGCTCTACCGGGGCTACTGGCGAAACTGGGGCTACTGGCGAAACTGGGGCTACTGGCGAAACTGGGGCTACTGGGGCTACTGGGGCTACTGGGGCTACTGGCGAAACTGGGGCCACTGGCTCTACTGGGGCTACTGGTTCTACTGGGGCTACTGGCTCTACTGGTGAAACTGGCTCTACTGGGGCTACTGGCTCTACCGGGGCTACTGGCGAAACTGGGGCTACTGGCGAAACTGGTGCCACTGGCTCTACTGGGGCTACTGGCTCTACCGGGGCTACTGGCGAAACTGGCGCTACTGGGGCTACTGGGGCTACTGGGGCTACTGGCTCTACTGGGGCTACTGGGGCTACTGGGGCTACTGGCTCTACTGGTGAAACTGGCTCTACTGGGGCTACTGGCGAAACTGGCGCTACTGGCTCTACCGGGGCCACTGGCTCTACCGGGGCTACTGGCTCTACCGGGGCTACTGGCTCTACTGGTGAAACTGGCGCTACGGGGGCCACTGGCTCTACTGGTGAAACTGGCTCTACCGGGGCTACTGGCTCTACCGGGGCTACTGGCTCTACTGGTGCATCCGGGCCTACTGGGGCCACTGGGGCCACTGGGGCCACTGGGGCAACAGGAGCAACAGGGCCATGTTGTACAGGAGCAACAGGCGCTACCGGTGCATCCGGGCCTACGGGGGCTACTGGCTCTACGGGTGAAACTGGCGCTACGGGGGCTACTGGCTCTACTGGGGCTACTGGCTCTACCGGGGCTACTGGCTCTACTGGTGCCACTGGCTCTACTGGGGCTACTGGCTCTACCGGGGCTACTGGCTCTACCGGGGCTACTGGTTCTACTGGGGCTACTGGGGCTACTGGGGCTACTGGCGAAACTGGGGCCACTGGCTCTACTGGGGCTACTGGCTCTACCGGGGCTACTGGCTCTACCGGGGCTACTGGCTCTACCGGGGCTACTGGCTCTACTGGTGCATCCGGGCCTACTGGGGCCACTGGCTCTACTGGGGCCACTGGCTCTACTGGGGCTACTGGGGCTACTGGGGCTACTGGGGCCACTGGGGCTACTGGGGCATCCGGGCCTACTGGGGCCACTGGCTCTACTGGAGCAACAGGACCATGTTGTACAGGAGCAACAGGCGCTACTGGTGCATCCGGGCCTACTGGGGCCACTGGCTCTACCGGGCCTATTTCACAAGCATTCGTCAGTGCAAATATAGGTGGCCAAACAATAGCCTCCGGCGCCGCTGTTACGTATGGAATTTCTACAATCTTTGGTATCGATTTCAACGGTACTGATACTTTTATCATTACAAGAGCAGGTCTTTATTCACTGGCTGTTGTATTAAATTTTGGAGAAGGGACGCCAGCACAAAGTTACTTTGGTGTATCCATAAACGGCGGGGCGCTTGTTGCTCCATCCTCAAATGCAGACACCGCGGGTCAGATATCGGTCATTCAAGTCAACCTCCAATCCGTTGGTGATACAATCAGGATCGTGAATGGCTCACCCAATAGCGTAACCATAGCCGAAACTGCTGGAGTTACTGGCAGCGCCGGCCATATTATACTATATCGGTTCGCGGATGGGGCTATGTGATAACATTTAAAGAAATCAGCAGCCTAAGGTGCTGCAGGGCCAGCAGCATTTGCAGCTAGTTTGAAATAACCCATTAAACAATAATTCATAATATGCGTAAGGGCTTGTCGTCTGAGAATATCAGGCGGCAAGCCTTTCAGCTTTGCCTAGTTTAGATATTTATGACAATGCCACCTTTATAAAATTTGTCATAATTTCCCCCCCTAAATAGTCAGCAATCATTTCTTCTAATTCAGAGATCCCCATTACAACAATCATGATTTTATTTTTTATTGTTTGTTTTAGAGCTTTTATCTCCCTCTAAATCAGCTAATACATTTTTTATCAATAAAGAGATTCCTTTATATATTCCACTAGGGTTAGTTAAGGTAACTTCTAAAAACCCACTTAAAAGAGATGTTTTTTGCAAGAAAAATTGCAGAGTTTTGCACCCGATATTTTTTCACCTTCTTCGAAAGTGCATTGATTAAACGGAAGCTTTGTCCTGTATAAGAGATGATGTGGACATGGTAAATCAAGCGATCCACCAAAGACTGCATTTACGTTTAAATGACAACATTACTTATAATTTTTTTGCTGTGATATTCAATGGTTTATATTACAATCTTATAATTAAATCATTCTGAGAAAAAAACAAACCTTGATACAGCAGCGACTACACTGTACCAAGGCTTATTTTCGGTGTCACAACATCTTATATATTTATGACAAATATAATTATAAATTGTGACAACATTAGTTATAACTCACATGTTGATTTGGAATAAAGTTTAATTAAAATTTTGCTGCAAACGTTGATTTCAAAATAAAAGAAACCCACGTATTTTAAAAAAAGATTGAGCAAAATGGATTCTTTTATTTTTGAAATACCTTTTCGTTTTATAAAAAAGTTTGATCAAAACTCACTTATAATTTTTTTGAAAAAGTCAAATTACCGCACCTTTTTTACAAACATCGTAACTTTATTTTAAAGCAACAGCTGTACTTTCAGTATCAGTAATTGTTCATTTTGGGTAGGTTAAAATGAACAATAAAAACTACAAATAGTTCTTACTTGAACGAAAAACTACTTGTGCTAGACAGTCAGAGGGCGGTTTTTGGTCTTTTTACCGGTGTAGATGGATCTGGTGTTCAGCAGAAAGCCCGTGCCCGTCAGTTCAACGAACACCACGTCCTATCGCCTTTCACCGCTGGTAATAGCTACAGCAACGTACACAACAAATGTTTAAAACCAATTTAAAGGAATATACTATAACTGAGGTGTATTTATTTGAAAAAAATTATTACATTTTTTATGTTGCCATGTTTTCTTTTTTGGTTTTCAAGTGCAAAAGCCGATTTACCTTATTTAGTACCTAAGTGCCCAAATACTAAAACATTTGCTGAAACATCTATAAATAATAAAAATGAACTTTTAATGAAATTAAATGAGATAGTTCCCATAGCTTATCCCGATAAAATGTATAAAGAGTGGAATGTGTTGGAAATTGCACCTTTATATAAAGCTCAAGGAATTAATTATGACAAGGTATACTACAAAATGGTTGAAAAGTTATGTAACAAGGAAGTTGCGGAGAATTCTTGGTTGGTTGAGTTAGAATTTCCTAAGTTTTTACCAAGTGCAAGTGCTTCTACAGGAATTATGTTTGTAGTGAAGGATAAGGAAAAAGGTTGGTACGTCTGGTATACTTACAGATAATGAACTATCTAACCTAATAATATAACACGCCCCTTACATAATATTGTAAAGGGGCGTGTTACTTTTCATATAAATATTTTAACTTTAAGAAATAAAATTATGAAGTTAAAACCTAAAAATTTTAGTTGCTTTAATCCTGTTACTCTTTTGATCTAGCAAACCGATTACTTGAATAAAATCACCTTTTTGTACTACTCCCTCTTTCGCAAGGACTTTTACATTGCTTCCCTCTTCGATTAAATCAGTGTCAGGATCCAAATCAACATTATCATTATTATTCAAAATTAATGTGTTTTCATAGATCCCCTGTACATTACTCGTGACATTAACGATATTAACCCAAATAATCTCTACCAATAGAACATCATCCGATTTTTTTGTGCCACGGGCATAAAAGAAATCATTTTCTTGTAGGTCTTTAATCTTTTTCTCTCTCTCTTTCCTTTCCAAATGATAGATTGCGTATTTAAAGAAAGAGTGGAGATTTCCTTATTTGATGTGACAAAAATCTTATCTTCCTTAATTTTCTTTATAATACTGTAACAATAATAGTTTCGTTGTTATTCATATTATTCTCCTCCATTTTTATGAATATTCAACCCTGACTGTCATAGTTCCATGGTCTAAATCACCTAAAGCAGCAAATGCTGTTGGTGATAGATCAATTAACCTGCCTTGAAAATAATTTTGTTTACAATACACTCCTGTATCACTACAATAACTACTCATAGCAGGACCACAATCTGCTATATTTACATTTACTGATTTGTTGCTACAAGGCTGAGAAACGAGTAATTGACTCCCGCAATTTAGTCTGACCAAGGGTTTATTGCATCCAGTTAGATCGCAGGTTCCCGAATTCATTTGATACACATGAGGATATGCTGCCACATTTTTATTGTTATCCCACGTTCCACACATTCCTTTGTTTGTAGTCCTGTTCCATGAAGCAATACCATTGTAACCAGCCATCGTTGTATTCCTCCTAATTCTTATTTTTTAAACCTCTTTAAATCTGGAGGTGGTATTCGGATTTGAACCGAAAACTAAAGGGTTTTTGGATACTTTAGTTTTTCCTTATTTGAACCACCAAAAATTATTTATGAAGATGATAAGGTACTAAATCTATTCCATTTTTTTCTTTATAGAATTCTTTAATTTTTATTATTTGTTTAGTAGTATCTAAGGCCAAATCTTGGAGCAATTCAATTTCTTCAGAAGAGTTATTGCTATCTATGCAATTCACATAAAATGACTGGCAACCTCTGGCCTTTTGAATACACTTGAAAACATGATTAGGTATTGTCATTAACTCCCCCTTTCCATCCATTTTTCGATTTTAGATGTTCTTGCTCGTTTAGACATAAAAAAAACACCCCTTTAGAAAGGGGCATTTCATCGCAAATTTTTTTCAACCGTCGCGACTTTATTTTAAACATCGCATCTTTATTTGAAAGCCACATCACAATTGAACTCTATCTCAACAATTACTCAACAGTCACCGATTTAGCCAAGTTACGTGGTTTATCCACATCACAGCGGCGGTGTAGTGCTGCGTAATAGCTAATTAATTGTAATGGCACTACAGAAACTAGTGGTGTTAGTAATTCATGAACTTGAGGGATTACTAAACGGTCACCGTCTTCATCTACGCCAGCCATAGCAATAATGCATGGGTATGCTCCACGTGCTGCTACCTCTTTGACGTTACCACGGATGTTTAATCCTACTGCTGCTTGTGTAACAAGGGCAAACACCGGTGTACCTTCTTCGATTAAGGCAATTGTTCCGTGTTTTAGCTCGCCACCTGCAAAGCCTTCTGCTTGGATATAAGAGATTTCTTTTAGCTTTAGGGCACCCTCAAGGCTTACATAGAAGTCTATGTTACGGCCGATGAAGAATGCGTTGCGTGCGATTTTTAAGTAGTCCTCAGCAATATCCTCTAAAACATCCTTTGAATCGATAATTGTTTGGATACCGTTTGCTGCAATCGCAAGTTCTTGTTTTAAATCGTATTCTAAGCCTTTGCCATTAGCTTTCGCTGTTACATAGGCTGTTAGAGCAAGTACAGCTACTTGTGCTACATACGCTTTTGTAGAGGCTACCGCAATTTCTGGACCTGCATATAATAACAATGTATGGTCTGCCTCACGTGAAAGTGTAGAGCCAGGTACGTTTGTAATCGTTAATGTTGGATAACCAAGCTCTTTAATTTTCACAAGTACTTGACGGCTATCTGCTGTTTCACCTGATTGTGTAATAAAGATAAACAATGGTTTTTCTGAAAGTAATGGCATATTGTAGCCGAATTCACTTGAAATATGAACTTCTACTGGGATACCAGCCATTTTTTCAAAATATTGCTTACCGATTAGACCTGCATGATAGCTTGTGCCGGCTGCAATAATATATAGACGGTCTGCTGCTTGTAATGCTTCTAAAATAGTAGCGTCAATTGTTAATTCGCCATTCTCACCTTCGTACGCTTGAATGATTTTACGAATAACTGTTGGCTGCTCATCCATTTCTTTTAACATATAGTGAGGGTACGTACCTTTTTCAATATCGCTCATATCGAGCTCAGCTGTATATGGTGCACGTTCTACTAATGTACCGTCTAATTTTGTAATTTCAACGCTAGCTTTGTGTACGATTACGACCTCTTTATCGTGTAGCTCCACATATTGATCTGTTACCTGTAGCATTGCCATCGCATCTGAAGCTACAACATTAAAGCCTTCACCAACACCAACTAAAAGTGGAGATTTGTTTTTCGCAACGAAAATTGTATCTGCCGCTTCTGCATCTAATAGGGCTAATGCGTAAGAGCCATGTAATAAAGATAATGTTTTACGGAATGACTCAGCCGTGCTTAAACCTTCTTTCACAAATAGCTCTACTAATTGTACGATGACCTCTGTGTCTGTATCAGATTTCATCGAAATACCTTTTAAATAAGTTTTTTGTAATAAATGATAGTTTTCAATAACTCCGTTGTGTACTAGCGTAAAACGTCCTGATGCACTTTGGTGAGGGTGTGCATTCAAACGGTTTGGCACACCATGAGTTGCCCAACGTGTATGGCCGATACCCACTTTGGCAGCAACGTCCTCGTCCACTGCATCACGTAAATCTGCAATACGTCCCTTTTCTTTAAAGACTGTTACACCATCTTCGTTACGTACTGCGATACCCGCTGAGTCATAGCCACGGTACTCTAGTTTCTCTAAACCTTTTAATAAAATTTCCTTTGCATCTGATTCTCCAATATATCCTACAATTCCACACATAAATTTCTTTTCCTCCGATATTGTCAATTTGACGCAACGACAAACTAGACCTCAACCTATCGAATTTTTTTGAATGTAAAAGTATGCTTATTAATAGGCGTAGCTTTTACATTCCATGCTTAACACTCATTCAGCCATCTGAATAGTAAACATTCGATACATGAGGTTTCTCTATTTATCTATTGCTTTAACTATACCTTTTTCATTTTCTGTACATTCAATCGCTTAAATGCTTTCAAAATGAAAAGTGACAATCGGGTACGTCGATCGGGAGGCATCCGCCGAACTTTCGATAAACCTCCACCTCGTCTGCTGAAGATAGTTTCGTCCAATTTCTTCAGCTCAGGCGCTATAATTGTTTTCCGATTTTCCGATTTTGCGCTTTCTTCCCTCCTTATGCGCTTTCGTTAAATGATAAGGTCGGACCTCATAATTCAACTTCTCCATCATACTCAATCATATGCTATACGTCAAATTTTCGTTATAAAAAACACCTATTTATCCTACTTTTTAATGACAAAAAGTAGACAAACAATCTGCTAGCCTATCTTGAGATTTAACTTGGCATAATTGAGCTGTCGCCACCAAAGTAACTGCCGTTTCACTTACGTTACATAAAGAAGTTTAAACTACGATGTTTTTTCCTTATGTCAGCAACAAATATTTTCGGTGAAGGATTTATTTTGAACAGTGTCAAAATAAATTGCTCTAAAAGTAAATATCAACCTTGATAACTTTTATTGCTTGACAAAGCCACTACTTAGCAATACTATATACAGTACTTAGCAACACTTAGTACAGGTGAAGCTAAGCCCGGGGGTGAGATCATGGATAATCTGAGTGAAATGCTCAAAGGAGTCTTAGAAGGTATTGTATTAGAAATCATTAGCCGCGGTGAAATATATGGTTATGAGATTGTCAAATATCTCACGCAGATGGGGTTCGAGGGCATAGCTGAAGGAACTGTGTATGCGTTACTTATGCGATTGGAAAGAAATCGCCTTGTCAATATTGTCAAAAAGCCATCTGAAATGGGTCCACCAAGGAAATTTTATACGCTTAATGAACAAGGAAGAGAAAAATTAATATCCTTCTGGGCTAAATGGGATTTTTTAAGTAGTCGTATTGAAATTTTAAGACATAATGGAGGGAACAAACATGAGCTTTAGTCGTGAAATTCAGGAGAGAATTAATCGTTTTACGAAAGAACAATCCCAGAATTATTTGCAGGATGCTGAGATGACTTATATAGAAAAGCTGCGCAAGAAAAGTGGGCAAACTAAACGGAAAATTGACAAGCAATTGTCGAAGTTTAAAGGGCGTTCCGATCAGGGACGAGAAGCGCAAGATGACATGATAATCTATATGAGCGATTATATGAATGATTTAATGTCACAAGGTTTAACGGAGCAAGAAGCTTTTAATAAGGCTAGCGAGGAATTGCAATTCGCCAGTAACTCTGAGCAATCTGAGGATTTAAATGAACGCTTCCAGCAGTATTACGAAAATCGCGATCCCGCAGATTATGAGGCAATCGGACTGTTTTATGGTGGCTTCCTATTTTTAGGATTAGGCATTGGCGGATTAATCGGTTTTCTAACTGGCGGTGGATATGAAGCTTTTTTTGATAAAGGCTGGATCGACACTGCAATAGGTGCTGTTGTTGGAATTATCATTGGTATCGGACTTGGACAAATTACTAATGCAATTATAGCGTTGAAAAAGAAGTAGGGCTATTTTAATTAGAATAACTATGCATCAGCATAATTTCGCCCGGAATCGGGATTATGCTTTTGCCCGCAAATGTTTTAGTGCGAAGCGCAGTGCTAACGTAGCGGTAGCAATTTGATATTTTTTGCGCGAAACGTGGCGGAGGCAACATCGATGCAAGTCAGTTAGCTTAGGCTAGTATCCTTTATTAACTTCTTTTCCGATTTTCGTGACATCCATTGGAGGGCTTGACACTCGCTGAAAGAAGTTAAAACATAAAAGGCACAGGCAAACTACTTGTGCCTTTTAAGCTTAGCCTTCTTTACTCTCCAATAATTTCACAATTTCTCGATTAAATGCTGGTAGATCCTCCGGTGTGCGACTTGTTACCAATTGATTTTGGCAAACAAACACTTCCTCGTCATGGAATATCGCACCTGCATTTTCTAAATCTACACGAATCGATTTGTAGCCAGTTGCGTCACGACCATTTAATGTTTTTGCCGTAATGAGTAATTGAGGTCCATGACAAATAGCAAAGGTTGGCTTCATCTCATCCATAAATTCTTTGACAAATGCCACAACACGATCATCTACACGTAGTATATCAGGAGAAAAACCGCCCGGGATGAATAATGCATCGAATTCAGAAGCATTTACCTCATCGATATCTTTATCGATTTTTACTTTCTCTCCATGCTTACCTTCTACCTCAATGCCTGCCGTCGTATCAATCGTTATTAGTTCATGACCTGCCGCTTCTAATGCTCCTTTAGGACTTGTATATTCAGCGTCCTCAAACATATTGGTAATCACTGTAGCAATTTTAGCCATTGCAATACAACACTCCTTGTTATTGTGACTCTGTACTACTGTTCCCATTCTTTTCGAAAGCATTCATTTTTTCGTTGGTAAAGCTTTCTTTTCATTTGGGAAGGAACAAAAAAATAAAAACTCGACCTCCCATCAAAGGAAATCGAGTTCATACTATTTATTCAGTTAAGCCCATTTCTGCACGGACAACATCTGCTATACGCTCTACGTAACGCTTACAGTCTTCTTCTGTAGCCGCTTCCACCATTACTCGTACAAGTGGCTCAGTACCAGAAGGACGCACTAATACGCGACCGTTACCAGCCATATCTGCTTCTACTTCAGCAATCACTGCAGCAACTTTTGCATTTTCTGTCACAGCATGCTTGTCTGTTACACGTACGTTGACTAAACGCTGCGGGAAAATTTTCATTTCCGAAGCAAGCTCTGATAGTTTTTTACCTGTAGCTTTCATAATATTAACAAGCTGAATACCTGTTAATAAGCCATCTCCAGTTGTGTTAAAGTCTAGGAAAACAATATGACCAGATTGCTCGCCACCAAGATTATAATCATTAGCACGCATTTCTTCTACAACGTAACGATCACCTACAGCTGTTTGTACACTATGCATATCGTTATCTTCAACAGCTTTGTAGAAGCCCATGTTACTCATTACCGTCGAAACGATTGTTTGCTTTTTCAAGCGACCAACTGTATTTAAATGCTTACCAATGATGAACATAATTTGATCACCATCAACAATTTTACCGTTTTCATCTACTGCGATTAAACGGTCACCATCGCCATCGAATGCTAAACCAACATCAGCACCCTTTTCTGTGACAAATTTAGCTAATCCATCTGGATGTGTTGAGCCGACACCGTCATTAATATTTAAGCCTGTTGGTGAGGCACCCATCGTTGAGATATCCGCTTCTAAATCTGCAAATAGGTGTGTAGCTAGAGAAGACGTAGCGCCATGCGCACAATCTAATGCTACGTGGATGCCTTCAAATTCTTCAGCCACTGTTTGTTTTAAGTATTGAATATATTTTTGTCCGCCCTCGAAGTAGTCGCTTACAGAACCTAAATCTGCCCCTATTGGACGTGGTAAAGTATCATCTTGAGCATCTAATATTGCTTCGATTTCAGCTTCTTGCGCATCTGTTAGCTTAAAGCCATCAGGACCGAAAAACTTAATACCATTGTCAGCTACTGGGTTATGTGAAGCTGAAATCATAACGCCTGCATTTGCGCTCATCATTCGAGTAAGATAGGCCACACCTGGTGTCGAAATAACACCAAGACGCATTACCTCTACGCCGATTGATAAAAGACCAGCTACAAGTGCACCTTCAAGCATTTCACCTGAAATACGTGTGTCACGACCGATTAAAACCTTTGGACGGTCAGTTGCATCCTTCGTTAAAACGTAACCACCTACACGGCCAAGTTTAAATGCAAACTCCGGTGTTAATTCACTATTCGCGACGCCACGGACGCCATCTGTTCCAAAATATTTACCCATTTTAATTATTCTCTCCTTCAATGCAAGACGGCGGTCATGCTTGTCTATGCTGACAACTAGATCACTCGTCTGCTTACTTTTGGAAAAGTCTATTTTCGTTCATTCACTGGTAACTATTAATTATGCCCCTATGTAATTTATCTGGGCTTATAAATAGGCACAGATAAATTTTAGCATAGGGTATTTTGATTTTAGCCTAAGTAACTTCTTCCCGTTAAAGAATACCCTTACGGATTGAGAACGAAATCTCTACTGAATCAAAATAAAATTATAGTCAGTTATTGTTTAAGAATCAATATCTTCTTCTGTTTTATCAGTAGGCGGTGGCGTACTGTTATCAGAAGGAGTGCTAGTGTCCTCTGAAGGTGGCGGAGGAGTAGGTGTAGGAGCAGGAGGGGTAGTCGTTGTTGTCGTTGTTGTTTTTTCCTGCTCTACCTTCGTAACATCTGCCTTCACTTTAATTTTTGAGTCAGATATTTTTGTCACACCTTCTGGCAATTTCACTTCAAATTCATAAGTTTTTGATTCTGTAATTTTTGATAAATCAACCTCTAATGGTATTGCGGTTAAAGTATCTATCATAGATTTTCTACCGTATACTCTCACCTTTGTTGGACTAATTGTTAGTTGGTTGACGGTAATACCATTCTCCGCTTTTCCTATTTCCTTCAGCACAACAGGCAACTCTCTACTGTAAGCTCCAATATCTACTTCTACCTTCACAGTTTCTGGTTCAATCGTCACGTCTAACTTATTTAAATCACGATCTAGCACTTTCACTGCCGCTACTTGTGAGAACGGTTCTTTCAAGCCTCGTTCACCCGTTACAGTAGCTTTTACATAGCTAATATTTTCAATTGCACTTTTGGCACCTGTAATATACACCGTAGCTGGATTAGCACTCATGCCATTTAAAATATATCCTTCTTCAAGTAAACGAGTATTTAGCTCAGGGTCAACACGAAACTCTTGTGTGACCTTTTCCTCAATATTAACCTTTACAATCGCAGGGTCTAATGTAACTTGCAACTTCTCCGAAATATTTTCGTATTGTAGTCGAACATTATGCTCACCTATGAGTAATTTACTCAAATCTGCAAATACAGAAAAATCCTTCGACGCTTGAGCCTGTAAAACGAGTGTCATCGGACCTTTTATCGTAACATCTACTGTCTTTGGTATCCCTGTTACAATGAGGTTCTTATCGTCATAAAAAACATCTACTGGTACATCTCGGATTACCGCTGTTTGCTCACTCATTATTGTTTTATTTGAGGGAGATAATTCAGCACGAACGGAGAAAAATAACAATAAGGCTAAAATTAGCGCAACAATTCGTAACACCCAAGGGCTATCCATCATTTTATCCATTCTTTTTCCCCCTCCAAGTTAACTTAGAGGCTGCATTTGATTCCTGTGCTGATCCGAACCACATTTTACGTAACAGTCCTTCGAATTCTTCTAAAGAAAGATTTCGATGTAGATTACCATTCAGTGTAATACTAATGGCACCGGTTTCCTCTGATACGACAATAGTAATGGCATCTGTCACTTCACTTAAGCCAAGTGCAGCACGGTGACGTGTCCCAAGCTCTTTTGAGATAAACGGACTCTCAGATAGCGGTAAATAACAAGCCGCTGCCGATATTTTATCTTTTTGCATGATAACCGCTCCATCATGTAACGGTGTATTAGGTATAAAAATGTTGATCAGTAATTCAGATGAAATCTCAGCATTTAGACCTATACCTGTTTCGATATATTCATTTAGACCAGTTTCTTTTTCAATAGAAATTAACGCCCCTATACGACGTTTGGCCATATAACTAACAGATTTCTTCATTGCCTCAATAAGCCTTGTTTGTTCTTCTTCAACTTGACTAATCGAACGTTGGAATAACTTCCCTCTACCAATTTGTTCAAGACCACGTCTTATTTCAGGTTGGAAAATGATAATAATCGCCAAGAAACCGAATTCGATAACTTGTTTTAACATCCAACCTAACGTCTCTAACCCAAAAAAGTCTGTAGCAAGGCGCGCAATAATAATGACGAAAATGCCTTTTAATAATTGGACAGCCTTTGTACCTTTAATGAGGGTTAAAATTTTATAAATAACGTACCATACGAGCAGTACATCTAATAAGTTAATAAAAATATTCACAGGTGTTAAATTAGCGAAATGTTCGATAATTTGCACGTGGCATCCCCCACTTTTCATTGCGAATCCATACACATTTAAGTATAGCACATTCTTATCAAATGTAACTTTTTTCAAATAAAAAGTCTACTCAAAAGAGTAGACCTTTCAGCCTCTCACGTGCACTATCTATTAGGACGTATAGAGTGTTATTTAGTTGCTTGTTTCTCCTCGAATGTTACAGCAGACTTCACTGAATTTTTAATCGTATACCACAGCCATTCGAATACTTCGTCAATTTCTTCTATTTTTCCCGAAACAACTGCCGAAGATGCCATATACTGCCCGTTAATAACAGTGACATTGCCATCCACTTCACCCTCAACAATTAAATCACCATTTTTAACAATAATGTCGCCTTTTACAACTTCACCCTTCGGCACAATAACCGTTTGACCTTCAACAACTAGATTTGGCTGTTTAGTCACAGAGAACTGTCGGTCATCCATAAAATTACCTAGTAAAGTTGCACTCATGAATAAACAAAAAACTGCTGCTGCCACAAAGAGCGGATGCCGACGAATCCACTTTTGCATCCCTACACGACTTTTAGGTTTCGGTAAACGAGCCATTACGGCTTCTTCAAAATGCGGAGGTGATGTAATGTGGGAAGCGCTCTTCACAAAGGCGATTGTTTCACTTAATTCCTGCATCAACTGTTTACAATCACTGCATGTATGCAAATGTCGTTTTAACTCTTGCTCATGCTCACGACTAATGTCACCATCTAAATAATCATGGATATAGTCTATTATATGCTCTGGACAAGTATTCATGACGCTTCCCCTCCTACAGATTGTTTAATTGCTTTCGTAATGCTTCACGTCCGCGGTGAATCCTCGTTTTCACCGTTCCAAGAGGCATATCTAAAATCTCGCTAATTTCCTGTAATGATAATTCTTCAATATATTTCAATACTATAACTGAACGGTACTTATCAGGCAAACGTCCAATTTCATATTGAATGCGATCTTGTAGTTCCATTTGCTCTATCTGTTCTTCAGGTAGCTGGTCATCTGCTGCGATCTGTGAATACATATCAAGTCCTTCTGTACCAGCTACTTCTGCATCTAAATAGTAATCCGGCTTTTTCTTCCGGATACGGTCTATACAAAGGTTTGTCGCTATACGATAAAGCCACGTCGCAAATTTCCTTTTCTGATCAAAAGTATGCAAGTTCATATAGGCACGAACAAAAGCTTCTTGTGCAATGTCCTCAGATTCTTGCTTGTTCCCTAACATCCTATAGCATACTTGGTACAGTTTGTGCTGATAGAGACTCACAATATCTGCAAATGCGTTTTGATCACCTTTAAGCACTTGTTTAATTTTCTTGTTTACTAACGCATCCATTGTGTTTATTTCTCCACCTTTACAACTGTCTTATACTATACGACCTATCGATAAGAAAAGTTTCGTTTTATTATTAATTATAGCAAAAGATTTTTATACATTGTGGCAATAGACAATTTTTTGTTAAATTTCTTTAAACTAGTGTTTCGCCAAATAAAGAGCCCATTAATGCTACTGCAACATCGGCAGTTCTATTTTTCTCATCTAAAATCGGATTAACTTCAACGAATTCAGCAGATGTTAGCATACCTGATTCCTGAAGCATTTCCATTGCCAAATGGCTTTCTCGATATGTAATACCACCAGCTACAGGAGTCCCAACCCCTGGCGTATAAAGTGGATCTAAACCGTCTAAATCAAGTGATAAATGCAAACCATCTACATTGCGCTCCCTTAAATATTCTAGAGCATCTTCCATGACACGCGTCATCCCAAGACGATCTATTTCATGCATTGTATATACTTTGATTCCTTGCTGGCTAATTAATTCACGTTCTCCTGGATCTACAGAACGCGCTCCTATAATAATAACGTTTTCAGGTTTAATTTTCGGTACATTATTACGAATTTTCACCAACCGTTCATGACCAAGTCCAATGCTTACAGCTAATGGCATACCATGTATATTACCAGATGGCGTCGTTTCTGGAGTGTTTAAGTCAGCATGCGCATCAAACCAAATAACGCCTAAATTTTTATAATGCTCACCTAGCCCTGCAAGAGTGCCAATAGCGATACTATGGTCGCCACCAAGTACAAGCGGAAACTCCTTTTGTTCAATTGCTTCATTTACACTTTTCGCCAAAGACGTACTTACATCGATAACTTCCTCTAAATTAAGTAGCTGCTTATCAACAATAATGCCATCTTGTTTTTGACTAACACGTATATCCCCTTGATCATGTACTACATGTCCTATTGCCTCTAGGCGCTCTACAACGCCTGCGTAACGAATAGCACTCGGCCCCATATCTACCCCTCTGCGAGTTTGCCCATAATCTGTTGGTACACCAATAATAGAAACATTTAGTTTATTCATTTTTCCATACCCCCTTTAGATTGTAAGACTATTGTAAAGCCTGCATCCTCCTTGGCTCAACCTCGCAATTTTATGAATATTTATGCAATTAAAGAGAGTATAAAAAAATCTCCTGCTGTTTTCAGCAAGAGATTAGTATCTGTAGTTAATGTTACACTTTTTTTATTTATAAAAGTGAGCCATGAAGGACTCGAACCTTCGACCCTCTGATTAAAAGTCAGATGCTCTACCAACTGAGCTAATGGCTCAAAAAATAAAAATGGCTGGGGTACTAGGATTCGAACCTAGGCATGACGGAATCAAAATCCGTTGCCTTACCGCTTGGCTATACCCCAATCATTTATAAAAAACTGGTGGAGGGGGACGGATTCGAACCGCCGAACCCTAAGGAGCGGATTTACAGTCCGCCGCGTTTAGCCACTTCGCTACCCCTCCGAAATAACACATATGGTGGAGGATGACGGGCTCGAACCGCCGACCCTCTGCTTGTAAGGCAGATGCTCTCCCAGCTGAGCTAATCCTCCATAGAAACAGGTGTTCATTTCTTTACAGTTTTTTATTTTATTTTTAAGCCTTTGCATTACTACAATGCTTTAAAAAATGGTGACCCCTACGGGATTCGAACCCGTGTTACCGCCGTGAAAGGGCGGTGTCTTAACCACTTGACCAAGGGGCCATTTTCAAATGTCTCAAACAAGACAAGTATTATGATAACATTTTTCGTCGTACGATGCAATACTTTTTTAAAAAAAATTATGTATACATCACCTTTAAAAATGAGCAAAAAAATGGCTCCGAAGGCAGGACTCGAACCTGCGACAACCTGATTAACAGTCAGGTGCTACTACCAACTGAGCTACTTCGGAACAATACTATTCAATTCGGTTTTTAAAACCTCTTAAGTACATTTATTATTATAGCAAGCATTATAAATTATGCAATACTTTTTGTGAAAATTTTTATATTTTTTGTCGAAGTCTTCCTATGCAGCAACAAGAAACGTAATAGTTCTCTATTAAATCTAATATTTCTATTTCATGTACATAATATTCTTGCTGTATATTATTGCAATTGTTAAAATAAAAATAGTTTTATGAATTTTCTATCAAATTTGATTAGGGGAGGAATGTTCATATGGTAACAAACGATTTAATTGCACCGGAATTTTATAATATTACAGAGGAATTGGAGAAATTTTCTCGTGATTGTGATCGCCAAGCAATACGGTGGCTAAATACTCAGCAGGAGCGTCAAACAATTTCCTATGTTGAACTTGTTCAAAAAATGAATCAATACGCGCACGCCTTTACGAAGAAGGGGCTTCAAAAAGGAGATCGCGTATTAGTTATTATTCCTCGTCTGCCTGAAGCTTATTTTGTCTTCCTTGGCTGTCTAAAGGCTGGGATTGTTCCTATTTCTTGTTCAGAAATGTTACGTGCAAGTGATTTAGAATATCGTATGGAACACTCTTCTGCAAGAGCAGTAATAGCCTATGAAGCGTTCACAAGTGAGGTAGATTGTATTACTTCTTCAGTGAAGGCTTTAAATAATAAATTGGTTATAGGCACTGCTACTGGTGATTGGATCTCTTTAGATGAATTAGCAAGTACTCAGCCAGATACATTTACAGCAGCTGCTACTAAAAGAGATGATATGGCATTTCTTTCTTATACATCTGGTACAACTGGCAAGCCGAAAGGAGTTGTCCATTCACATGGATGGGGATATGCACATATTAGAACAGCTGCTTCTCAATGGCTTTGTGTACGTGAAGGTGACTTAGTGTGGGCTACAGCAGCTCCAGGGTGGCAAAAATGGATTTGGAGCCCATTTTTATCGACTATTATGCTGGGCGCAACTGCATTTGTATATCACGGAGGATTTGATGCAAAAACATACCTGCAACTACTTCAAGATGAAAAGGTCAATGTTCTATGCTGTACTCCAACGGAATATCGAATTATGGCGAAGCTTGATAATTTAAAAGACTATAATCTATCTTCTCTACGTAGCGCTGTTTCTGCTGGTGAGCCATTAAATCGACCAGTCATCGAAACATTTATGAAAAATTTCAATCTTAAAGTTCGCGATGGCTATGGACAAACAGAAAATACTTTATTAATCGGCACACTTGAAAATATAGATTTACGTCCAGGTTCAATGGGTGTTCCTACACCCGGCAATATTGTTCGTATTATAGATCACGAAGGCAACGAGGCACCGGTTGGAGAAGTTGGAGATATTGCAGTTCACAAATCTTCTCCTGCTCTATTTAAGGAGTACTATCGTGAGCCTGAACGTACACAAGCTGCCTTCCGTGGAGATTGGTATATTACTGGAGACCAAGCCAAATGCGATGAAGACGGCTACTTCTGGTTTGAAGGTCGAGGAGATGACATCATTATTTCATCAGGCTATACAATTGGGCCATTTGAAGTAGAAGATGCTTTAAATAAACATGAAGCTGTACAAGAATGTGCTGTAGTCGCAGCTCCAGATGAAATTAGAGGACATATTGTTAAAGCCTTTGTCATCTTACGAGAAAACTTCAGAGATCGTGATGAGGAAGAGTTAATAAAAGAACTCCAAGAGCACGTTAAAGCATTAACAGCGCCTTATAAATATCCTCGTAGTATTGTCTTTATCGATGAGCTACCAAAAACAACTTCTGGTAAGATTCGTCGTATAGAACTACGAGCAGCAACAACAACTGTATAAAATATAATAAAGAGACATTTTACCATTCACTGGTTGAAATGTCTCCTTTATATATATTGCTAGTATTTAATATTCTTTTGCATATAAAAAAAGCCACTACTGAGTTTATCAGCAGCGACTTTTTGCGCCTAGCGACGTCCTACTCTCACAGGGGGAAGCCCCCAACTACCATCGGCGCTAAAGAGCTTAACTTCCGTGTTCGGTATGGGAACGGGTGTGACCTCTTTGCCATC
>NZ_JBIWGL010000017.1:0-120584 GCF_044763535.1 Lysinibacillus sp. NPDC095746 | reverse complement strand
CAGCGTTCGTCCTGAGCCAGGATCAAACTCTCCATAAAAAGAAATTTGATTAGCTCAAATTGTTTTGCTGGCATCATGTTTGATGTCCAAAATTTCGTTTCGTTCACTAACTCAAGGTTAGCTAATAAAAACTTTATTGATTACGTTTTGCTTGTTCAGTTTTCAAGGTTCATGTTGATGTCGTTGTTTTCAGCGACTTCTTTATATTAACATTTAACTCATTTCATGTCAACAACTTTTTTAAGAAGTTTTCCGTTCGTTGAGTTATTTTGTTATATCTTAGCGACAATTAATATAATACAATACCAATTAATTAAAAGTCAACAACTTTTTATAAAAAATTATCGAGGTATTTTTCATACCTCGATAACTAGCATACTACAGTCCTTGCTCCATTTCTAGAGCTTCTTTATTTACCTTATAATGACGGTGGAATATCATATCACTTTTCGCAACGATCGGTTCAATTTGAATATAACCTTTGTCCACTAAATATTCTACAAACACTTCTAAATCTACTGAGTAGTTCATGAGCTCATTATGATCGTGCAATTCCTGAATTGTCCAGGTCTCTTTTGTTTGCATTACTTCTAAAATATGTTGAGCGCCGTCTCGAGTACGTGAATGTATTAAAAACTCGCTTGCTAAAAATAATAGCTCTAAACGTTTTTCTATCGGCTCATTACTTGTAACGAGCTCCTCGTATAATTTATAAATCGCTGGTTCTATTTTTTTTACCTGTGCCCAAACAGTTACTTCAGGGTAAAGTCCACTATCAATAATGGATAAACGCCCTAAATGATGTAATGAATCTACTACGTGATTATAAGCATCGAGATAGCTACCCTTATCAAAGTATTCTTTTCCTTCTAAATAACGTCGAATTAACTTTGAAAATTGAATACCAGTTTTGATTTTACGACCACTAAACGGAAACTCCTGTAATTCAATTTTTAACTTATGAAGAAATTCATTACGATCAAATAATACTCTACCAAAGAAAATCCAATCGACCACTTTTTTATTTGAGCCAATGAGTAGCCATTTTCGTAGTATTTTCTCAGTAACAGTATGTAAAGCTACTTTATTTCCTTCATATAAGTAATGCTTCGAAAAAACTGGCTTTTCTGCTTCCTTTACAATAATAAGTAAGATTGTATCAAATGTATCTGTCACATTACTTTTTTCCTCGCGTTTTTCCATTAAAATAACGCCTAACGTATTCGACTGACTTGCACGTTCCTGATATATCGGACGCAAAACTTGTTCCATGTTCAGTCCCCCTCTATTTGCTTGTTACTTTTTAACTTCATTTAATGGATGTCACGGATTTTCACCGTATTCAATTACACCAATGTGAAATTGATTTCGTTAAAAATTCGACATACTCTAAAAGTATTCCTTCTTTCCACGTTATCAAAGCTAAAATACTTTGTTCTTATATGTTATAGTAGATTTTAGATTGGGAGGCAAGATGATAAATGAAACCTTACAAAAGTAAAATTAATAAAATCCGTTCATTTGCATTAGCACTTATTTTTATCGGCTTTGTAGTTATGTATGGGGGAATCTTCTTTAAAAACTATCCTATTCTAGTATTAATTTTCATGACCCTTGGTGTACTTTGTATTATTGGTAGTACAGTCGTTTATGCATGGATTGGACTGCTTTCAACAAAAGCTGTTCAAGTAGCATGCCCTAATTGCCATAAGCATACAAAAGTATTAGGTCGTGTAGATATGTGTATGTACTGTAATGAACCATTAACACTGGATCCAACTCTAGAAGGAAAAGAGTTCGACCAATCTTATAATAAGACAAAAAAATCCTAGCCCTCATTTAAGAGCTAGGATTTTTTATTGTACTTTTGCAGATGCATCTTTACACGATGGGCAAGTGCCGTAAATTTCTAAACGATGTGCATGCACATCAAAGCCTGTTACTTGTGATGCAAAATGTTCAATTTCATCGAGACCAGGATAATGGAAGTCGACTATTTTGCCACAGCATTCACAAATCATATGATAATGATCATTTGTAACGAAATCAAAGCGACTTGAAGCATCACCAAATGTTAGTTCTTTCACTAGACCAACTTCACGAAATACGCGAAGATTATTATAAACAGTCGCTACACTCATATTTGGGAATTTCCCTTCAAGTGCTTTATAAATTTCATCGGCAGTTGGATGTGCCATTGTTTGAATTAAATATTCCAAAATAGCATGACGCTGAGGAGTAATACGAACACCAGTTGTTTTTAACGTGTCAAGTGCATCCTGTAAATGCGTTTCAGACATCGTCATGCACCTCTTCCATAAAGATTATTAATTTATAATTGTTATAATTAGTGTATCGAATTACTCTTACTTCTGTCAACATTCATACACATTTCAGTTTAATTTGGATTAATTCAATAACCTCTTGATAAATCCATCCTATTCTCTAAATCTGTTTCACCGCGTAACCACTTCTCTAAACTTGGCTTAAAGATTTCTAAGCTGCGTTCAACATAGCGAGAAGAGTGACTCGAAATATGCGGAGACACAATGACATTCGGTAATGTCCATAAAGGATGATCCTCAGCTAAAGGCTCTTGTTCAAATACATCTAAAACAGCATAACCAATTTCACCTACTTGAATGGCATGCACCAACACATTTTCTTCTACTAAGTTTCCACGACCAAAATTCATGAAAATGGCATCATTTTTCATCGCTTTAAAATGTTCTACTTTTAGTAAATGTGTCGTCTCCTCTGTTTTAGGCAATACTGAAATGACAATATCAGCCTTCGGTAATGCTTCAATTAATTGATCAAAGCTTACCATCTCATTCATAGATGCCGCTTCGTTCCCTGTACGGTTACAGCCAATTGTCACAACACCAAAAGCTTGTAATAGGCGACCTACTTCCGAGCCAATAGCCCCAGGTCCTAAAATAAGTGCTGTACTATCCCGCAACTCGGTTTGTTTCGCTTTCTTTGACCATTCACTTTTCTTCTGCTGTTCATACATCCAAGGCAACGCACGCTTAATCGCTAAAATATGGGCAAGCATCGATTCTGCCATTGGCGTTTTATGAATGCCACGCACATTCGAAACGAATATCCCTCGTTCGATAATGGCCCCGGCTGGCATTTTTTCGATCCCCGCTGAAGCTACGAAAATCCATTTAACCTTTGTTGCATACTGTATATTTTCATCATTTAAATCTTCACCGTATGTGACAAGTACATCCGCTTGTTGTAGCTCATCGTTGGATAAGCCATTTTCAAAAATAAAATCAACTTGTGGAAATTCAGCTACTAGTGGCTCACGTAAATCCGGTCTTGGTTCAAATGTAAAATAAATTCTCATTGCTTCGCCTCCCATTCTGCTAAATATGTATATACTTCTTCAATATGATTTTTTACACGTACTTTACGCCAAGCCTTAATTAGGTTTCCTGCTGTATCAATTAAAAATGTCGAACGTTCTATCCCCATATATTCACGTCCATACATCTTCTTTAACACCCACACGCCATACGCTTCTGCTACAGCATGATCCTCATCCACTAATAGCGAGAATGGTAATCCATGCTTATCTATAAATTTGGTATGTTTTTTTGCATCGTCAGGACTAACGCCAAGTACAACTGCATTTAATTTACTAAAATCCTCATGCTTATCACGGAAGTCACAAGCTTCCGTCGTACAGCCTGGTGTCATATCTTTAGGATAAAAATATAAAATAACATTTTGTCCTTTGTAATCGGCTAACTTTACTGTTTCTCCTGTTTCATTTATAAGAGAAAAATCAGGTGCTTTTTTACCTTCTATTAAAGACATATCAATCTCCTCCTCTGTACGCTCTATTTTACTCTAAACAGTAAAACAAATCATATCCCTTAATTTCTTTGGATTTCTTACAGCGATAGGTCTACAATAGATGAAGTATAAAGATTTAGGAGGCAATATATATGAATCACACAAAATCTGAAGCAGTACACAAAGAAGCGCTACAGCATATCGTTGGTGGTGTAAATAGCCCTTCTCGTTCTTATAAAGCAGTTGGCGGAGGTTCACCTGTTGCAATGGCTCGTGGGAAAGGTGCTTATTTTTGGGATGTTGATGGCAACCGTTATATCGACTATCTAGCAGCTTACGGTCCAATCGTTACTGGTCACGGTCATCCACACATCGCCAAAGCGATTACAAACGCAGCTGAAAACGGCACTTTGTTCGGGACACCAACTGAATACGAGGTTACTTTTGCTAAAATGCTAAAAGAAGCAATCCCATCTATGGATAAAGTACGCTTTAATAACTCTGGTACAGAAGCTGTCATGACAACAATTCGTGTCGCACGTGCCTATACTGGCCGTACAAAAGTTATGAAATTCGCTGGTTGCTACCACGGTCACTTCGACTTAGTACTAGTAGCTGCTGGTTCGGGTCCTGCAACATTAGGTACTCCTGACTCAGCAGGTGTTACAACTTCTACTGCAGAGGAAGTAATAACTGTACCATTTAACAATCCTGAAGCATTTACAGAAGCAATGGAGAAATGGGGCGATCAAATCGCCGCTATTTTAATAGAGCCTATCGTTGGTAACTTCGGTATTGTAGAGCCAAACCCTGGCTTCCTAGAATTAGTTCATGCTACAGCCAAGGAAAAAGGCGCATTAACTATTTACGATGAAGTTATTACTGCTTTCCGCTTCCACTATGGTGGTGCTCAAAACTTATTAGGCTTAACACCTGACCTTACTGCACTTGGTAAAGTAATCGGCGGTGGTTTACCAATCGGTGCATACGGCGGTCGTAAAGAAATTATGGATACAGTGGCTCCACTTGGACCTGCCTATCAAGCGGGCACAATGGCAGGAAACCCTGCATCCATGCAAGCTGGTATTGCCTGCCTAGAAGTATTACAAACTCCAGGTATTTATGATGAAATGGACCGTCTTGGAGCCATTTTAGAGGAAGGTATCTTGGCTGCAGCAAAAAAACATGATGTAACAATTACTGTTAATCGTCTTAAAGGAGCTCTTACAATTTACTTTACAGATGTGACAGTAGAAAACTATGAGCAGGCTGAAAACTCAGACGGTGAAATCTTTGGTCGCTTCTTTAAATTAATGCTTGCACAAGGCATTAATTTAGCGCCATCAAAATATGAAGCATGGTTCTTAACAACAGAACATACAGAAGCCGATATTCTTGAAACAATCAAAGCGGTAGATATTGCATTTTCACAATTGTAATTTGTAAAATGTAACGGCTAAACGCTTAGTGAGAATAGCAATATAGAACCGTTTCTAAGGTTAACTTTTAAAGACGACTCCCCTGTGAGTCGTCTTTTTCTGTAAATGACATACAAATCTATGTATTTTATGAGCACTTCCTTCTATAATGTAAAGAAGCTTAAAATTTTAGACAGAAAGGACATCCATTTTCTATGAAATTAGGTGCCCGTGTATTTAAAACTGGTGTCGCCATCGTGTTGGCACTATTTATTGCTGAGCTGCTAGAGCTACCTTCACCTGTTTTCGCAGGAATTGCAGCGATCTTCGCGATTCAGCCATCTATTTATCGTTCATATCAAACAATTGTTGAGCAAGTACAAGCCAATATTATAGGAGCTACCATTGCGGTTATTTTCGGCTTGCTTTTTAGTCACCATGTAGTAGCTATCGGCATTGCAGTCATTGTCGCGATCGGTATCATGTTAAAATTCAAACTTGAAAAATCATTGTCTCTAGCACTCGTTACAGTTGTAGCTATTATGGAGTTTCAAGGAGATGACTTTCTTACATTTGGTCTTATCCGCTTTGTTACAATATTAGTTGGGGTGTTAGCAGCATTTGTTGTCAATCTGTTCTTCCTACCACCAAAATATGAAGTAAAGCTTTTCCGTAAAATTTACTTTTTACAGGATGATATTATTCGATGGACGCGACTTGCTGTTCGCCAGGCATCTGAGCATACTTCTACAAAAGAAGCATTAAGCAAATTTAAGTCTCGTATGCAACGAGTTGACACACTGTATGATTTTTATAAGGAAGAGCGTAATTACTTAAAAAATAAAAAGTTTGTAAAAGCACGTAAATTAGTTGTTTATCGCCAAATGATTACAACATCAAAGAAAAGTTTAGAGCTGCTTCATCGTCTTCATAATCATGAAAACGAATTAGCCCAGCTACCGACACAATTTCATTTAATGATTCAAGAGCGACTTGATTTCCTGCTAACTTATCATGAACAGCTCCTATTAAAATATACTGGGAAATTAAAGCCCGAACATTCTGAGTGGAGCAAAAACATCGATTATGTTCAGCGTAATGAGTTAATGGAAATATTCATTAAACAGATTAGTTATGCGCATGAAGAAGGCGACACAGAATTCTCGAGCTATCACTTGCTTTATATTTTATCGCGTATTTTAGATTACGAAGAAAACCTAGAGCATTTAGATACGCTCATCGTTTCGTATCAAACTCATCATGGCCAAGAAATCAATGTGGAGTTTGAAGAAGAGTTTATTTAACTTCTTAAGCAAATGTCTCCCATCTCCATTGGTGGTGTTTTTAGCGAGGTGTCCAAACATCTGTCCCTGTCGCTACGCTTTCCGTACAAAAGACATCCGCTGACAGAAGTAAAACCTCCTACGGGATAATTGCTTAGTTAAAGCATGTAAAAAAGCGAAGGGTTGGCAATATCTCACCCCTTCGCCCTTTTTTATTAGCTTTTCATTTTCGGGTCAAGCGCATCACGTAGGCCGTCCCCCATTAGATTAAAACCGAGTACCGTTAACATAATAGCTAGACCTGGGAAAATCATCGTCCACGGAGCCTTTATTAAATAAATACGGGAATCCGCTAGCATTTTACCCCATTCTGGCGCTGGCGCTTGAGCTCCTAACCCAAGAAAACCTAGTGCTGCCGCTTCAATAATCGCTGTCGCTATCGCTAACGTTCCTTGTACGATAATTGGCGTCATCGAGTTGGGCAAAATATGCGAGAACAAAATTCTTGAATCACGCATTCCGATGGCCTTTGCCGCTACAATGTATTCCTCTTCTTTAACACTCAATACTTTCGAACGAATTAAGCGCCCGAAATTCGGCACGTTAATAATGGCAATGGCAAGCAATGCATTTTGTAATGATGGTCCAAGTACTGCTACTATCGCAATAGCTAGTAAAATACTTGGGAATGCTAAAAGAATATCAAAAATACGCGAGATTATCGTATCAATCCATCTTCCATAATAGCCTGCAATAATGCCAAGGAAACTACCTACAATTACAGATAGAATAACTGAAAAAAAGCCTACCTTCAAAGAAATACTAGCTCCATGTATAACCCTTGAGAAAATATCCCGCCCAAAGTCATCTGTTCCAAACCAATGCTCACTCGACGGTGCTAATAAACGGTTCGAAAGATTTTGTTCATTCATACCTTCAGGAGCAATCATCGAGCCAAATATAGCAAGTAAAATAAAAAATAGTACAATGCCTGCACCTACTAGGGAGATTTTGCTCTTTTTAAAGCTACGCCAGCCTTCTCTCCAAGGACCTGCCGCTCGTTCACGACTTGGTGCTACTTCTGTTTTTATATTTATCGCTCCAGTCATTTTTGCTTCTCCCCTCTATTTGTATTTAATCCGTGGATCAATCACCGTATATAGTAAATCCACAATTAAGTTAATCATAATAAAAATAAAAGCAATTACTAAAATACCTGATTGAATAACAGGATAGTCTCGGAAGCCAATAGCATCATAAATATAACGACCTATTCCAGGCCAGCTGAAAATCGTCTCTGTTAAAATGGCACCACCTAGCAGTAACCCTGTTTGTAAACCGATTACTGTTAATACTGGGATAATTGCATTTTTCAATGCATGCTTATAAACAACAATAAACATTTTTTGTCCTTTTGCTCTAGCGGTGCGTACATAGTCAGAGCGCATTACTTCAAGCATAGACGCCCTAGTCATTCTTGCAATAATCGCCATTGGGATTGTCGCAAGAGCTATGCCCGGTAATACTAATCGCTTTAATACTTCAGTAAATTGATCAAAGCGGCCTTGTATTAACGTATCCAGTAAATAAAAATGAGTAATGGTAGTTATTGGATCTCGCACATCTTCTCGCCCAGACGTCGGGAACCAGCCAAGCTGATTACTAAAAGCCCATTGTTCCATTAAGCCGAGCCAGAAAACGGGTATAGATACTCCGATTAATGCAACTACCATTGCCACATAATCAAACCAAGAATTTTGAAACCATGCAGAAATAATGCCTGCATTCACGCCAACAATCACTGCGATAATCATGGCAAATAGCGCTAGCTCAGCTGTTGCCGCTAAATACGGGAATATTTCCTCTGATACAGGCAATTTAGTACGTAATGATATTCCTAAATCCCCCTGAAAAATGCCACCTAAATAGCTAAAATATTGTGAATACCATGGCTTATTTAATCCTAAACTTGCGTTTAACGCTTCGACCGCTTCTTTCGTTGCCTGCTGTCCTAAAATTACTTGTGCTGGATTACCAGGAATTGCACGAATTAACATGAAAACGATAAAAGTCATTCCAAGCAAAACTGGGATTAATTGAGATAAACGTCTTCCCATATAGTGAAGCATTTTCTTCACCCCTCTGTTATTTTCAAAATATACTTTTGTATGAAAAGCATTAAAGTCTTTACACATACTGTAGAAAGGGTCAGCCTTCACCAAACGGTTCCGGACGCAATTATGCCGAGGCATAATGGATCGTTTAGATGATTGGTCTTTCATACAGAAAAAATACCTCTAGCTTGTAAAAAGAATCCGCTAGATTCCTACGGCTTACCCGCAGAAAGCAAGCAGATTCTTTATAATAATTCCCTCTAAAATTAAAACCTGTTCAAGACAGCCCTATAAGCCTACTTCATATCTACTGACTCTAAACGGTCAGAGCCTGTTGGATGTGCAACATAGTTTGTAACTTTAGTATTAGCAGCTAAAATTGGAGTAGAGTGAGCAAGTGGAACCCATGGTGCGTCTTTAGAGATAATCTCTTGTGCTTGCTTGTAAAGGGCATTACGCTTGTCCTCATTCATTTCAGTTTGTGCTGCAACTAATAGTTTGTGCACTTCTTTGTTGTCATAGAATGTATAGTTGTTAGAATGAATATTATCTCCGTCTAATAAAGTGTAAAGGAAGTTATCCGCATCACCGTTATCACCTGTCCAACCAAGTAAGAACGCATCCGCCTCTCCCTTTTCCGCCTTATCTAAATACGTAGCCCATTCAAACGTTACAATTTTAGATTTCATACCAACATCTGCTAAATTTTTCTGAATGGCTTCCGCAATTTTTTGACCATCAGGCATATACGGACGTGGCACAGGCATTGCCCATAGTTCGATTTCTTTACCATCATAGCCAGCCTCTGCTAATAATGCTTTTGCTTTTGCTGGATCATATTCATAGCCTTTAATGGCATCGTTGTAGCCTGCAACTAATGGAGGCATTGGATTTTTCGCTGGCTCGCCTAAGCCTTCATAAAATGCATCTACTAATGCTTGCTTATCGATTGCATAATTTACTGCTTGACGAACTTTTACGTTATCGAACGGTGGACGAGTCACTGTTAATCCAAGATAACCAACATTCATAGATGGACGTTCGATTAGTTGTAAATCTGTATTGGATTCGATTGAAGCTTTATCAGATGGACTTAAACCATCCACTACATCAACTTCATTGTTAGTTAATGCATTGAAACGTGCGGAGTTATCTGGAATAGAACGGAAAATAACTTTATCTAATTTCGGCAAATCTGCAATACGGTAATCTGGGTTTTTTTCTATTGTGATGGAATCATTTCGTTTCCACTCAACAAATTTAAATGGACCAGTACCTACTGGATGATCTTTAAGTGCCTCATCATCTTTTTCAAAAGCTGTTGGTGAAGCAATAGCAAATGGAGACATCGCTAAATTTTTCAAGAATGTTGCTTGTGGTTGAGATAATTTAAATGTAACTTTATAATCACCATCAGCAGTAATCGACTCAATTACTTGCTTGTCATCTACCGTAAATTGAGAGGCGTAGTATGGGAATTTTTCAGCACCGCCAGCTTTCCAGCGCTCAAAATTTTTCACGACTGCTTCAGCATTGAAATCAGTACCGTCATGGAACTTAACCCCTTCTTCAAGTTGCATCGTATACGTTAATCCATCTTCTGAAGGTTCCCAAGATTTTGCCAGCCCTGGCTGCAATGTTACATCTTGCTCTCCAAAGTTAATTAGAGTCTCATAGAGGTTAACCGTTACTTTAAATGATTCACCTTCTGTTACTGTCGCTGGATCGAGAGCAGTGGAATCACCACCACGACCATATACTAATGTTTTTGAACCACCGCTAGCTTTATCGCCACCACTTGAAGTATCTTTACTACCCGTATCCTTAGTATCTGAGCCGCCACAAGCTGCTAACATCGTCGAAAGAACAAGGATAAGCATTACACCCAAAGTCCAAAGCTTCTTTTTCTTCATTGATTTTCCCCCTAAGTTTTTTTATATCATTGAATGTTGAATTGCATCATATAGATGGCACGCAACATAATGACCCGGTTTCACCTCTTGCATTTTTGGAACTACTTGAGAGCATTCTTCTTTTTTAAATGGACATCTTGTATGGAAAGTGCACCCGCTTGGCGGATTCGAAGCACTTGGGATATCTCCAGAAATAATGAGCTGTTCACGTTCAAACGTAGGATCAGGAACAGGTACCGAGGATAGCAATGCCTGTGTATATGGGTGAAGTGGCTCAGCATATAAATCCTCACTTGCTGTCAGCTCCACTAATTTCCCTAAATACATGACACCTACACGATTACTAATATGGCGTACAACTCCTAAATCGTGGGAAATAAAAATATAAGTTAGCTTTAAATCCTTTTGTAAGTTTTGCAATAAATTCAATACTTGAGCCTGTATTGACACATCGAGTGCAGAAACGGGCTCGTCCGCAATAATCAAACGTGGATTCGTCATCAGAGCACGGGCAATGCCGATACGCTGTCTTTGACCACCACTAAATTGATGTGGATACCGTTTCACATGATATTCATTTAATCCAACAATTTCGAGAAGCTCTAATACCTTCTGTTTCCGTTCCTTTGCGTTGCCCATTCCATGAACAATAAGAGGCTCCTCCAATATTTTTCCAATATTATGCCTAGGATTAAGAGAAGCATAAGGATCTTGAAAAATCATTTGAATGTCTCTACGGGCTTTGCGCATTTCATTGTTCGAAAAATCTGAAATCACTTTACCTGCGAATTCAATCTCGCCCTCTGTTGGCTCAAGCAATCGCATTAAAAGTCGACCAGTCGTTGATTTACCACACCCTGATTCACCAACAATACCTAATGTTTCTCCTTCAAAAACTTCAAAGGAAACATCATCCACTGCCTTTACGTCTCCAACCTGTGTATTCAAGGCACCCTTCCGAATAGGGAAATACTTTTTCAAACCATCAACTTTCAATAACACTTTCGACATGTTGCTCCACCTCCTGTTTCTCTAGTAAAAAACATCTCGATTTATGCCGCTCTGCCGCTTCATATAAAGGTGGTGTTTCTTGTACACAGCGGTCCATCGCAAATTCGCAACGCGCTGCAAAACGACAACCTTCCTGAATACTACCAGGCTTAGGTACACTACCTGGTATAGAGTAAAGATTATCCTTTTTATAACGCATATCCGGTACTGATTTAATAAGCCCCTGTGTATAAGGATGCTTTGGATTAGCGAATATCTCCTGAACAGGTGCCTCCTCTACAATTTGGCCTGCATACATCACAATAACCCGCTCGCATGTTTCTGCTACAACGCCTAAATCATGTGTAATTAATAATACGGCTGTATTTAAACGTTTATTTAAATCTTTCATAAGCTGCAAGATTTGAGCTTGAATCGTAACATCTAATGCAGTAGTCGGCTCATCAGCAATCAATACCTTCGGATCACAGACAAGTGCCATCGCAATCATGACCCGTTGTCGCATCCCTCCCGATAGTTGATGTGGGTAATCTTTTAATAATTCCTCAGCTCGTGGTAAACCTACTAGTTTCATAATATCAATGGCCCTTGCAAATGCTTCCTTTTTAGACCATTTTGGATGATGAATTAAAATCGCTTCTTTTAGCTGATCCCCAATTGTAAACAAAGGATTTAAGGATGTCATAGGCTCCTGAAAAATCATCGCCACATCCTTCCCCCGAATTTTTTGCATTTGTTTATCAGATAATGTAACGAGGTTTTTGCCATCTAATAGTATTTCTCCACCCGTTATTTTTCCTGGTGGCGATGGTATTAACCCCATAATGGACAGTGATGTGACACTTTTTCCACTTCCTGATTCCCCTACAATCCCTAATATTTCTCCCTCATGAACAGAAAAATCGATATCATCTACGGCAGGAATTTGTCCATCATCTGTAAAAAAGGTTGTCTTTAAACCTTTTATTTCTAGCAGCTTTTTTCGCATGATCAATCGCCCCATCCTACCTATATTTTTACTTAATTACATCCGCTGTCACTCAATTCCCCATTTTCAGATAATTCTAACCAAAAAACATTGCTCTTTCAATCATAATTATTCTGCAATTAACAAAGATTTTCTACACCATTCGAGTTTCATATTAATTATGTCTTTTTAATCGATAATATTTTATAAATAAGACAAAAAAATAGCGTTCCTTTTATACTTAAACGGAACGCTATTTTTAAATTATTGACTCATTACCAAAAGATTGGGACGACATTACGCTTTCGCATATAAAAAACTTGTTAGTCCAAGCGACTCCTCGGATGCTAGGTTCCGAATAAATCCCTGTGTATCATTTAAAGCTGAGAATGACATTTTGTTAAAACGTATGTCACGAGAATAAGTTGATTGGAGTGGAGGCCAGGCGACTCTTGGGGATAAGCGTCACAGATGAGACCCTGGAGCGAGCACATAGGGGAACGAAGGCTAAAACCATCACGTCCTGTGATAACGCCTTCGTGACCAACATCGTGCTGCTGCCGCTACGTTAGCACTACGCTTTCGCGCAAAAAACATCTGTTGGCCCAAGCGGCTCATCGGACGCCCCCAGGAAGCTCTGCTCTGTGCGAAAGCGAAGCGGCAGCAACAAATGTTTTATCTTATCTGTGCGAAAGCGGAGCGGCAGCAACAAAGCGCCTGGCCGGAACGGAAATCAACCCCACATTATGGGAGCCAGATTTTTTCTATTATAACGTTGTATATCAATCTAAATGTTGCACCTGGAATAAATTAAAGTAAGTCCCCTCTTTTTGCATTAATTGCTCATGGGTACCACTTTCAATTAATTGTCCATGATTTATAACAATAATTTTATCTGCATGTGTAATTGTAGAAAGTCGGTGAGCAATTATAATCGTCGTACGTTCATGTGCAAGTACATCCAATGAATCTTGAATAAGTGCCTCACTTTCTAAATCCAAAGCAGAGGTTGCTTCATCCAGTATTAAAATAGGCGGATTTTTCAAAAATACACGAGCGATTGCTACTCGCTGCTTTTGTCCACCTGATAACTTCACACCGCGTTCCCCGACTTTTGTGTCATAGCCATTTGGCAAGCTCATAATAAAATCATGTGCATTTGCCGCTTTTGCAGCAGCAATAACCTCTTCATCAGAAGCTTCTGGCTTGCCCATTAATATATTTTCTTTTACCGAATCGCTGAACAAAATATTATCCTGTAACACTATTCCAATTTGTGAGCGTAAAGAATGTAATGATATATCACGTACATCATATTCATCAATAGTCACTGCGCCACTCGTTGTATCATAAAAGCGAGGAATTAAACTAATGATCGTTGATTTTCCTCCGCCACTCATTCCTACAAATGCAACTGTCTCTCCAGGGTTAATCGTGAAATTGATGTTGTTTAAAATTTGTGAGCCATCTTCTTCATATTGAAAATTCACATTTTCAAAGCGGACTTCACCATTTACTCTAGGTAGCTCTAAGGCATTAGCCTTGTTTTTTATTTCAAAAGGTTCATCTATTAATTCAAACATTCGATCCATTGATGCTATTGACTGTGTTAACATCGTTGATGAACTGACAAGACGACGAAGTGGACCATAAAGTCGTTCGATATAAGCAATAAAGGCTACCATCGTCCCGACTGAAAGAGAACCATTAATAACCTGATAACCTGCATAAGCAATGACTAGGAGAGGTGCTACATCCGTGATGGTATTTACCACCGCAAAGGATTTAGCATTCCATTTCGTATGGTCTAGTGCCTTTTCTAAAAATTCACCATTTGCTTCATCGAATAATTTTTGCTCATGCTTTTCTAGCGTGAAGCTTTTAATAATACTCATTCCAGCTACACGTTCATGTAAATAACTTTGCACACCCGCAAGTGCTTGTGATCGTTTACGTGTTAAAGATCGAAGTTTACCAAAGAAGTACTTCACACTAAATGCATAAAATGGGAACGCAACTAATGCTACTAACGTAAGCTTAACATCCATGGCAAACATAATACCGATAGCAATAACAATTGTCGCAAGGTCTAGCCAAACATTCATCAAGCCTGTCATGATAAAGTTTTTTGTTTGCTCCACATCATTAATCACTCTTGAAATAACATCGCCAGCTCTTGTATTGGCATAGTATCTTAAACTTAATCGCTGTAAATGTGCATATATTTGTTTTCGAATATCGAAAAGCACTTTGTTACTGACATTTTGAGCGAAATATTGACGGTAATACTCAATCGGTGGTCGAATAATAAAGAATACAATGATCGTACCACCTAACCAATAAAACAATTCCTTTGTCTTCTCTGCATCCGTTAGACTTTTTGCATCGATAATATCATCTAACACGATTTTTATGAGTAATGGAATAAATAACGGAATCGCAAATTTCACTATACCAATTATAATCGTTAAAATAATTTCCCATGTATATGGTTTTACAAATTTCATATAACGCTTAATACTACCCAATTTATTATCACATCCTTATTAATAAGACTTTCTTATGTAAATAGCACATAAAAAGAAACAGACATCCACAAATTGAATGTCCAAACGTATTATAGCAATATTTTGCTTTAAGTACATTTAATTTAACTTTAGCACTAACTATTTTGCAATCCGATTGTTTAAGGCATAAAAAAAAACACCCATTAGTAAAACTAATAGGTGCAACTAATCATCTGCTTGCATATCGAGCTGAAACTTATAACGACTTGTCCAAGCATCGATGAAATCAGGTGCAAAGGGTCCTCTTTTTTGTTGAATCCAGCTAATTAATTTATCGACATTGCGCTTTAAAATTTTATCTATGACATCTGGATAAGACATTTCCTTACGATGTAGCTCATATTCATCCTCATCTAAGAGTGAATAAGACATATCAGGGAAAACTTTAATATCTAAATCATAGTCAATATATTTAATGGCATTATTATCGAAAACAAATGGTGAGCTTAGATTACAATAATAATACACACCGTCCTCACGTAGCATGCAAATGATATTAAACCAGTGCTCCGCATGGAAATAACAAATAGAAGGCTCTCTCGTTAGCCAAGTACGACCATCGGATTCTGTCACAAGTGTCCGTTCATTCGCACCGATAATTATATTTTTCGTCCCTTTTAAAACCGTTGTTTCTTGCCAAACACGGTGGATGCGGCCATTGTGCTTATAACTATGTATTTGTATCGTTTCTCCTTCTACCGGTATTGCCATTTTTGAAGCCCACCTTTTCGTCTATATGCTACCTAAATCTAGCAGTCTCTAGTATATTATAGCAATGTGTACGCGAAAGGTGTAGTTAGAAAACCACAAATTTCCCTGCGCTCTTTTAAATTTGTACGAAATTTCGTTAATTTGAAGCGAATTTTATCATAACAACAATCCAATTGAAGTTTTTTGCTTGTGTTTATATACAAATTGGATTTTTTTCTGAATCAAAGCCTTTCTTCCTCGCTTCCGAAAAATTAAAAAGGAGCTGCCTTTATTAATCTTTTCGATTTTAGACAGCCCCTAAGAGGTAAATGCAATTATGCAATTACAAAGTTTTATTCACCAAGATCTTGGTTAGTTTTATTGAAGTTACCTGAAGCTTGAGCTTTGTTTTGCTCTGCTTTAGCATTTTGCTTTTGCACTTCATTAACGTCTGTTTCATAACCAAATTCTTGACTTTGACGTTGCATGTTTTTATTCGGTTGTAAATTTTGGTTGTTATTTTGCTTTTTCATTATTCATTCACCTCCACGCTCATTATTGTGTACCGAGGTGAATGCTTTTATGCTCATTAATTTTTATAAAATTTTATTTTCTTGATTAACCCTTAATTTCTTGCCAAATTTTCAGCATTGGAACGGGCATTGGTAATAATTTAATTTGCTCTCGAGTCAGCCATTCGCCCTTAACTGCTGAATTGCATTTCATAAAATAGCTATTTATATGCCATGTTAAATGTGAAAAAACATGTTTAAATGTTAACAAATCTTCTTGCGCTTGAACATTCATAGCATAATCATTTATAAATGTCTCTATTGAATCTTTACCGTGCTCAAGCATTGGAAACTGCCATAGGTTAGCAAGTAAACCTTCTGCTGCCCGCTGTTCTAATAAAAATCGACCTTCGTCATCTTGGCATACAAGCACATCGTATGAGATATGCTTCATCTTTACTTTTTTAGATTTGATCGGTAATTTTTCTGGCTCACCTTCATTATAAGCGGTACAGTATTCGCGAACTGGACACAATAAACACTTTGGTGAGGTTGGCGTACAAATAAGTGCACCCAGCTCCATTAAGCCTTGATTGAAGGACGATGCATTTTCGGGATCTATCAATTCTTCAACAGCCGCTTCAAAAACCTTTTTAGTCTTTGGAACTGCTATATCATCATGAATAGAAAGCACACGACTTAAAACGCGCATAACATTGCCATCAACCGCATGTTCGGGCTTATTATAGGCAATACTTAAAATAGCGCCAGCTGTATATGGGCCTACGCCTTTTAATGTTGAAATCTCGTGGCGATTATCGGGTACTATCCCACCGTAGTTTTCTAATACCTCACGGACCCCCGCTTGCAGGTTACGTGCACGGGAGTAATAGCCAAGGCCTTCCCAATGCTTCAATAAGTATTCTTGCGGAGCTTCCGCGAGTAATTCTAATGTTGGAAAACTTTCCATGAAACGATTGTAATAAGGAATAACTGTGTCGACACGTGTTTGCTGGAGCATCACTTCCGATACCCAGATTTTATAAGGGTCCGTAGTATGTCTCCAAGGTAAATCACGTTTCTCAACATTAAACCATTCAACTAAAGATTGTCGAAATTCTGTTACATATGGATAATTCACAGTGACCTCCTGCGTCTTTACGATTTTATTTATGGTAAAAAGAGTATACAATTAAGAAAAGATTATCTGTCAAAAACGACAAAAAACGTCATAATTCTTCATGCTTTAAAACAACTTTCTTAATTGTAAATATCACGTATTACGGATGATTGAAATATACATGTATGTAATTGTACTCTTTTTTGTTGCATACAAGGAGTGGATATTTTTGGATTCAGGCACACATTTCGTTATGGGTATTGCCCTCGGAGGTCTTGCATTAGTCGACCCCGTTGTAGCAGATCATTCAATGACCTTTACCGCAGTAATGGCAGGTACAATTATTGGCTCACAGGCACCTGATGTCGATACAGTGTTAAAACTACGCAACAATGCCGTTTATATTCGACATCATCGAGGAATTACACATTCACTACCAGCAGTAGCTCTTTGGCCCATATTAATTACAGCGGTTTTAGCACTTATTATTCAAGACGCAAATGTGTTTCATTTATGGCTTTGGACATTTTTAGCTGTAGCACTTCATGTCTTTGTTGATATTTTCAACGCTTATGGTACACAAGCACTTCGACCATTCTCTAGAAGATGGGTTGCACTTGGTGTTATTAATACGTTTGATCCAATTATTTTTACACTACATTGCCTTGGCATTTTACTTTGGGCATTTGGTGCAAATCCGGTTTGGACATTTAGTATTATGTATCTCATTATTATCGTTTACTATCTTTTACGCTTTACAGTCCAAAAAGCTGTAAAGAACGCTGTGCATAAAACCATACAGGATGAGGAGTATGTCATTGTAGCCCCGACAATGCGATTCTTCCACTGGCGAATTGCAGCAAAATCCAAAACGCATTATTACGTTGGACGCGCTTATGGGCGAACTGTTAATATTTATGATAAATTCGAAATAAAACCTTTACCGAAAACGCCTCTTATCGAAATAGCATTGAAAGATCGCAATCTCGCTGCTTTCGTGTCATTCTCACCTTTGTATCGCTGGGAAATTTCAGAACTCGATAATGGCTTAACAGAAGTAAGATTAATTGATCTGCGTTACCGTAGTGATAATCGCTATCCATTCGTTGCTGTCGCTCATTTAAACGATGACAATGAGATCATCACTTCATACACAGGCTGGATTTTTACCGAAGATAAACTTCAAAAAAAATTACAGGTTGGTGCAAGTAATTAAACATCAGCAAACCCTGACCAAATATTGGTCAGGGTTTTGTTATTGTACTATATCATCACTAGCATCGAGTAAATGTGCGTATTTAGGATTGCGCCCTGCAAATGCATGAAGTTTATCGCCGTAGCTGTTAATTAATTGCCGCACTAAATTTTCAGTGTAATCAGCACCACGATAGGAGTAGCCTGCTTTTGCAGAAGTCGATTCAAAATCACTCCATAAAAGCTCAATCCATACTCGTGCACGTCCTACTGACATTTGCGGGTTTTTTGTAAGTAATTCAGCAGTTAGTTTTTCAATTTTTTCTTCCATTTATTTGCCCACCTTTACAGGAGATAGCATGGAAACAGGTAAAGCCTCTTGATATTTTTCGCCCCCTAAGCGATGTCCCCAAGCAAAGCGACCTTTTAAATAATCCACTTGAAAAAATTCATTTTCAGAGCCGTCAATACGATACATTTCTCCAGGAATTATTGTGTCCAAATCTACTAAATAAGCAGCTGCCATTAAAGCCTTACGCTCATATACTGCGAATTCATTAATGATACCTAGCTGTTCCGCCTTACGTGCCTTTTCCTTTATCATTGCTATTTCCTCACGTAATTCGTGCTCTGACATTGCAGCATAATTTTTTTCGTTCATTCCTCATTCTCCTTCTCTTCTATAAAACGATCTATAACCTCTATAGGAAACCCCTTTTGATAGAGAGCCTGCTTTATTTTCATTTTCAATTCATAGCCAGTATATTTCGATGAATACTTTTTCCAAACTTTTTCGCCTTGCCCATCAAGTAGCTGTTGCCATTCATCTTCATCTTGCTCAATCTCTATTTGACTGAGCACATCATCTACAACACTAAAAGAATAACCTTTTCGCATTAAAAAATCTTGAATTTTAGCTTTTATTTGTGTTGGTGTTTTCTTTTTTTCCGATCGAATGACCTTCTCAGCCAATTGTGTGGCAAGCTTTACCTGTTCCGCATGACTGTACGTAGCAAGAACCTCATCCTGTAAGCTTTTATCAATTCCTTTTTTCATAAGGTCTTGCCTAATTGCCTTAGGACCCTTTTTCATCGTAGCTTTTTTTGTATCGAGTAACGCCTTAGAGTAAGTTTCATCATTTAAAAAGCCGTATGATTTAAGCTTTTGGATAGCCTCTAAAATAACCGCTTCCCCAAATTCTAACGAGAGAAGCTTTTTCTTGACCTCATGCTCACTACGCATTTGATAAGACAAAAAATTTAACCCTTTATTAAAAGCTTTTCGAATCTCGTCCTCATAGGCAATTTCCTGAATATCAAATTCCTCAAGTACTTTTCCCTTCGTTAATCCAAATTGAATGAGAATTGCCTCATCTACAGGAAAAGCGTATTCTTCGTTCAAATATATATTATAACGTTCTGGGTTGTTTTTTTGACGTGCAATTTTCGTAATAATACGCATTTCAAACACCTCACTACTGATCATTATAACATTTTTCGAAGGTATTGCTCTGTGGGTATGCTCCAGTTTTGCATCGGTATTTCCTCTTCAATATTTATCGCATTAAATAAAATAGGATAATTTTTTTAAAAATACGCATTCTAATGAAAAAGAAAGGATGCGTTTTTATATGTGGAAACAGCATATTGTAGGTGCGGTCATCGCTACTTTTATTATTGCCGCGGCGATTAGCTTTAATCCATTTTCAGCTTCTGGCTCCGATGAATACCATTGGGGATTAAAGAAAGCAAAAAACGGTGAACCAGCTGAGGCTGGAGCACAGCTTGATCAGCTACTTGAGAAATATGGTGCTATTTATAAAGGTAAGCCTGATAAAAAAGTTGCGTATTTAACCTTTGATAACGGATATGAAAATGGGTTTACAGAAAGCATTTTGGATACATTGAAGAAGGAAAAAGCACCAGCCACCTTCTTTTTAACTGGTCATTATTTAGAAAGTGCCCCCGATATAGTGAAACGCATGATTAAAGATGGCCACACAATCGGCAACCATTCATATGGACATCCAAATATGGCGAGATTAACGCCAGATGCTATGCGTACAGAATGGAAAAAATTTGACGATAAACTTCGGGGATTGACTGGTATAAAGCGTACAACATACTTCCGACCACCTGAAGGTACATTTAATGCGAAATTATTAGAGGTAGCAAATACTGAGGGCTACCGTCATATTTTCTGGTCTGTTGCCTTTAAGGATTGGGAAAGGGATGTCCGTCGTGGTGCAGATTATGCGTATAATGCATTAATGGAACAGCTTCACCCTGGCGCTGTTATTTTAATGCATACAGTTGCACAAGATAATGCAGAAGCTCTCCCAAGGTTTATTGCCGATGCAAAAAAACAAGGCTATACATTTTTATCCATTGACGATTTAGTTTTAGAATATGAAGATTCCCCTGTCGCTTTGCAATCGTCTACTCCTTAGTTATAATGGGGAGATGATATTAAAAGAACAGGGACGTGGATCGCTTGACGCAGCAAACAACAATGGAAGTAGGACAAAAATTTCCTCTAACAATAAAAAGACTTGGTATTAACGGTGAAGGAGTAGGCTTTTATAAGCGTAATGTTGTATTCGTAAAAGGCGCTATTCCTGGTGAAGAAATTACAGCACAAGTAACTAAAACACAGCGAAACTTTGCCGAAGCAGAAATAGTTACTATTCGCAAAGCTTCAAAACATCGCCAGGAAGCACCATGCCCAGTTTACAACGAATGTGGCGGCTGCCAGCTTCAGCATATGACATATAAAAAACAGCTAATCGAAAAGCGTGATATCGTTATTCAAGCATTAGAACGTTACGCTAAACCTTTAGCTAATACAGTTGAAGTTCGCAAAACTTTAGGGATGGATAATCCATGGAATTATCGTAACAAAAGTCAGTATCAAGTACGTAAAGAGGGTAAACGTGTCTATGCGGGGTTATTTGCAGAAGGTAGTAACAAGTTATTGAACATCAATGATTGCCTTGTTCAACATCCGATTACATCTAAAATCACAGTGGCAACGCGTAAAATTTTACAAAAACTAAATATTACTATTTATGATGGTCGTACACTCGATGGCTTAGTACGTACAATTGTTGTACGTACAGGAATTCGTACTGGTGAAACACAAGTCGTGCTCGTTACAACGCGCAAGGAAATTCCACATCAAGCTGAACTAATTGCACGTATTAAAAAAATCGACCCAAGTATTGTTTCGATTGCCCAAAATATTAACCGTGAGAAAACATCGTTAATTTTTGGCGATGAAACAATTGTCCTTGACGGCAAGGAAACAATTCATGAGGAGCTTGGAGAATTAGCCTTTGATTTATCAGCTCGCGCCTTTTTCCAACTGAATCCAACACAAACGGTTCATCTTTATGATGAAATAAAAAAAGCAGCCGCATTAACAGGCAAAGAAACAGTTGTTGATGCTTACTGCGGTGTCGGAACAATCGGCTTATGGCTGGCTGACAAAGCAAAAGAAGTTCGCGGGATGGATGTTATTCCAGAAAGCATTCAGGATGCACGTAAAAATGCCCGAAACCATGGCTTCAAGCATACAAAATACGCAGTCGGCACAGCAGAAAGTGTCCTAGCAAAATGGCGCAGAGAAGGGTTTACACCAGACGTTATTACAGTTGACCCACCTCGCACAGGTCTAGCACCAGAATTCATCCGCACGGTGTTGAAGCTAAAACCGAAGCGCTTCGTCTATACATCGTGTAATCCATCAACTTTAGCGAAGGATTTAAACGAATTATCGAAGTTTTATGATGTGGAGTATATTCAGCCAGTGGATATGTTTGCACAAACTGCACAGGTGGAATGTGTGGCGAAGCTTGTGTTAAAAAATAAGTAATGAAAACGGGCGTCCTCAAAAAATGAGTGACGCCCTTTAACATACAGCTGCACGGTGGATCGATAACTTTTATATTGAGTTAGTGTTATCTACAAATATTATTTGATTTTATGTTAACTTGTCTGTATAATATCATTCTAGGTGCCAAACCTATGTGACTTGGACGGAACATCCTTGTCACGCAAAGAACGCCATAACAGCACGGATTTGCTGGGCGTTTTTTTGTTTTATGAGCGGGAAGATGAGCCCCGCTCTTTTATTTTGTCTAAATTATACTACCCAAAAGTCTCCGGGCTGCTCACTTTTTTCCGCTTCAAGGAAAAGTGATCCCCCTTATATTGACACTGGTCGCTTATTTTTATTTCGCCCAAATACTAATAAAACAATGGCTATAGCTAGCAAAAGCATCGCCACTAATAAAAGGAAGCTGTAATTTACATATTCTAAATAAATGCCTCCTAAAAATGGTCCTGTTAAACTACCGATACTTAGAGCAATACCGCAAAACAGATTTCCTGTTGGTAGTAGCTCTTTTGGTGTTAAGTCTGCCATATAGGTAATACCTAGTGAAAACATCGAACCGACTAATGTACCTGTAAAGAAAAATGCTACAGCTACCGCCATTTGAGAATGCTCTAAAAAACTGGCAATCCCAAAAATAATAGCCCCTCCAAATGAGCCAATCATCAGGACATAACGTCGTCCTATTTTATCCGCTACTGCACCAAGCGGCACCTGCGTTAATATTCCGCCAAATGTAAAGACTGATAACATAATGGGAATCATATTCACGTCAAAATCTTTACGTAAAGCATAGACTGGGAACAAAGCATTTAAAGCAGATTCTAAAAACCCATAAGCGAATGGCCCTAAAAATGCAATCCATCCAAATGCAATGGCTATTTTATAACGATGCCACCCCCTTGCATGCAAGTCTCCCGTTAATCTCTCTGGTTTTTCATTTTGTAAAAGGAAGACAAAAGCCCATGCTAATAAGCACATAATCGAGGACACAATAAACGGTAATGCTTCTGAAACTTGTATAAGCTTCACCATCAAAGGACCAACCGCAAAACCTGTACTAAAGGACAAGCCGTAAATGGCCATACCTTTTCCTAAGCTTTTACGATCCGTAGTACTTGTAATCCACGTCTGTGTTGCAAAATGTAATGCATGATCCCCAATCCCAATGAGTAAGCGGAGGGTAAACCAAAAAGTCACACTCTTCCATAAGGGAAATGCAAGCAGTGAAGCGAAGACAAGTGCACCGCCTATTAAAATAATGGTTTTGTAGCCCCATTTTCGTAATGGCTGCTCGATAAACGGTAAGATTAATAAAGTTCCTATGTATAGACCTGTTGCGTTCAATCCATTTAACGCAGAGGATACTCCATCACGTTCGAAAATAATTGAAATTAGCGGTAATAGCATCCCTTGTGAAAAGCCAGAAATAGATACAATTAACACTAGAATGGCAAACCTTTTTTTGCTGTAATCTGAGAAGTATGTCATCATTTCCTCCAACATCAAGTCGTTTTTCCAAATAACAGCATACCAAAAAGCCTTAGCGCTCACCACATGTGATTTTACGCTAAGGCCTAACTAACACTTATCTCCATTTAATTGTATAAACACGAATTTCGGCTTTTATATTGGCCGAGTACTTGTTTAAACTCCCTCCTTTTCGAGTTAGAGTCTTTTTAGATTTTTGAAATCAGCTCCTTTGCTTTTTCTTAATATTAATTTAACACACGCCTTCAATATTGTAAATATTCCGTCTATTGATTTTCGCAAAATAATCGCTAAGTCCTAGGTGTTTACCTAAACATTGAAATTTAGTCCCAAATCAGCTAAGATGAAGGGGATGAAATGAGGTGTATGTATGTCCAATCCAATCACTGATAAAAAACAGCAAATGAACTACTTAAAAGAGCGTCTTGAAATGTTTTTAGAAGTTTTAGATGCAATTGATCCTGAAACAACTGAATTAGAGGATATCGATCGTTTAATTCAAATGATGGATGATTTAGAAGACAAAATGGAGCAATTTAATGCTCGTGAACAATAACCGATAAAAGCAAGTGGACATAAAGCTCTCCACTTGCTTTTATCTTTTGTTATTTAACAGCAATCCCAATTATATAGAACTTTACTAAAATCTTTACGTTTTAGCTCTTCCTCTGTAATGAAGAAGTTGCCGACTCCAACATCCCCCCATAGAATATGATCACCTATACTGTCAATCTGAAGCAATAAGACTGTTGACTCTGTATAATCACCATAAGCTCGTGGGTCATTCTGAGTAAAGAATGGGTATCCCCCGATTTTATGACCCGTACTATTCAATGTCTCAAAAAATGAGTCTACTAAATTATCATTGTCTTCTATATTAGCAAGGATCTTTGCATAGAGTTTTTCACTTCTAAAATCGTTTGCCGATAATGGTTCATAGCCCACTTCAAAGGACAATGCCATTTCTTTTTCCACTGGAAAGTATAATTCTTCTTCTTTCACTTCAACAAATGAGAAGTCTTGTACTAACTGTGACTCATCACTAACAATATGTTCGTGGAAAATAACGCGGAAGCCCTCCTGATTTTGACCATTGTCAAAGTCCATGCCTAGTACATCATCATAGCCATCAATAAAAAACTGTAAAATCCCCTCTTCAGGGAAATTCGGTAAATGCTTGGATACATTTGCAAAATTAATTTGTGCTAGTAATTTTAATGGTTGCCCCTCAGGACTTTTCGGATATTCCATTGAAAGAGGAAAATACGGATCACCCGCGAACTTACTTTCAAATAAAGATGTTTTTCGTTCTTCCGTGTCAATAAATACAGTAGGCCGTAGTGTTTCTTCTATTATTGTCCGATATTGTTCAAATACTTCAGGTAAATTAAGTAACTTCATAATATTACCTCCTAAAGGAAATTTTAAATCCATTATAGAACAAATGTTCTTTATTAGCAATCTTTATAGGGATTTGATCAGCACAGCTTCAATAAATAATAGCTACATAATTTTACATTAAAATACCTCTTTTTGAGAATAGACCTTTAATTCCGACCACAATGAGTTGAACTCTTTTTTTCATTAGTTGAAAAGAGTATAATGTATCGTGGAAATAATCAAATTTTCTATGGGGGGCAACACTAAATGAATATCCAAAATTTGGAGAAAAGTCTTTACGATTTAATTACTGAAACATCTACTAATCTACCAAAAGACGTACGTCGTGCAATTAAAAAAGCTAAAGAAGCTGAGAATGCTGGTACTCGTGCTGCAATGAGCTTAGACACAATCTCAAATAATATTATTATGGCAGAAGATAATGTATCACCAATCTGTCAAGATACTGGTCTACCAACATTCAAAATTTATACGCCTGTTGGTGTAAACCAATTAGAAATTAAAGAAGCTATTAAAAAAGCTATTAATGATACTACTGCAGATGCAAAATTACGTCCAAATGCGGTTGATTCATTAACAGGCGAAAACAGCGGTAATAACCTTGGTGATGGTCTTCCTGTTATGAAATTCGAACAATGGGAAAAAGACTATATTACAATTAAGTTAATCCTTAAAGGTGGCGGCTGTGAAAACAAAAACATTCAATACAGCCTACCATGTGAGCTTGAAGGTCTTGGCCGCGCTGGTCGTGATTTAGATGGTATCCGTAAATGTATTATTCACTCAGTATACCAAGCACAAGGACAAGGCTGTTCAGCAGGCTTCATCGGTGTAGGTATCGGTGGCGACCGCTCTTCTGGCTACGACTTAGCAAAAGAACAGTTATTCCGTCATGTAGAAGATACAAATCCAAATCCTGATCTTGCTAAATTAGAAGAATATGTAGTGAAAACTGCAAACACATTCGGTATCGGTACAATGGGCTTCGGTGGTGAAGCAACATTACTTGGCTGTAAAATTGGTGTCATGCACCGTATCCCTGCATCATTCTACGTATCTGTAGCTTATAACTGCTGGGCTTACCGTCGTATGGCTGTGGACATCAATCCTCAAACTGGTGAAATTATTAACTGGCATTACCAAGAAGGCGAAAAAATTACTTTTAAAGAAGATGAAGTTGCAGCAACAACAGAAGATACTACTACAGATGTAGTAGAGCTTACTGCACCAATTACTGAAGAACAAATTCGAGCTCTAAAAGTTGGTGACGTTGTTTCAATTACGGGTCGTATGTATACTGGCCGTGACGCAATTCACCATCACTTAATGAGCCATGATGCTCCAGTTGATCTAAATGGACAAGTTATTTATCACTGTGGCCCTGTAATGGCAAAAGACGAAGAAGGCAACTGGACAGTTAAAGCAGCTGGTCCAACTACTTCTATTCGTGAGGAGCCATACCAAGGTGACATCATGAAAAAATTCGGTATCCGCGCTGTAATTGGTAAAGGCGGTATGGGACCAAAAACACTTGCTGCTTTAGAAGAGCACGGTGGCGTTTACTTAAATGCAATCGGTGGTGCTGCACAATACTACGCAGACTGCATTAAAGGTGTTGAAGGCGTTGACCTAATGGAATTCGGTATTCCAGAAGCAATGTGGCATTTAAACGTTGAGAAGTTCACGGCTGTTGTAACAATGGACTCTCACGGTAACTCATTACACGCAGATGTAGACAAATCATCCCTAGAAAAACTTGCCCTACACGCAGAACGAGTATTCTAATTGCGTTGAATAGTAACCATAGTTTTTAAGCTGTGGTGTAATGCAAAAACGATTTATAACTTAATAATTTATGGCTCATCACCAAAAGTTAGGTATGACATTGATTAAAACGTATGTCAGTTGATTGAAGTGAAGACTAGACGCCCTTGGGAAAGCGCATAGCCAGACCGGAAATCTGCCCCACTTTATAGTGATAAGCCTGCACAAGTTTGAGAAGCACAGAATATTCCTAGGAATAACTGTGCTTTTCTTATGTTCAAAAATTATTTTAAAAACCCTCAAAGTGTCTCTATCTCAATCCCGGCCTGCTTTTATCCCTACTCTTTAAAAGTCCCTTCAAATTTCTTACTTTCTTTTTCCAAATACCTTTGTTATAATAATTCTAAATTAGAGAGGAGCTAATCGAAAGCGATTTTCAATTAGACATTGTTTATATACATTGATTTATATGGGTTTTGATATTGATTTTCATTATCAGGGGGAATAAAAATGGAACACTCTAAACGAGAAAATTCTAATTTAATTGAGAAAATAAAAGAGCATGCTGAATTAATTGCTGCCCTTATAGCGGGTCTGTTTATTTTGCTTGCATGGCGTTTAGATACTAGCGGGCAAACGACAGCTTCTATTATTTTATATATAGTTGCATTTTGCGTCGGCGGATTCGCTAAAGCAAAAGAAGGCATCGAAGAAACCATTGAAAATAAAGAGCTTAATGTTGAGCTATTAATGGTATTAGCTGCAATTGGCTCAGCTGCAATCGGTTATTGGACAGAGGGCGCTATTCTAATTTTCATTTTTGCCGTAAGTGGCGCTCTGGAAACATACGCAATGAATAAAAGTCATCGTGAAATTTCTGCACTCATGAACTTACAACCCGAAGAAGCTTGGCTCGTACGAGGAAACTTTGAACCAATGAAAGTTTCTATCTCTACATTACAAATTGGAGATCACCTACTCGTAAAACCTGGTGAACGTATTCCAGCAGACGGCGTGATCTTCAAAGGACAGTCTTCTATCGATGAATCCGCAATAAGCGGTGAACCACTCCCAGTGGCAAAACGTGAAGGCGACGAGGTATTTGCAGGTACCGTGAACTTAAATGGCGCCATTACGATGGAAATGACAAAACCAAATTCAGAAACACTTTTCCAAAAAATTATCCAACTTGTACAAAGTGCTCAGAGTGAAAAATCTCCATCTCAACAGTTTATAGAAAAATTCGAAGGTACTTATGTGAAAATTGCGCTACTAGCCGTTGCCATTATGATGTTTCTACCTCACTTCGTTCTCGGTTGGGACTGGACAACAACTTTCTATCGTGCAATGGTACTCCTAGTAGTTGCTTCTCCATGCGCACTTGTGGCATCCATTATGCCAGCAACACTTGCAGCAATTTCAAACGGTGCAAAACACGGTGTATTATTCAAGGGAGGCTTACATTTAGAGCATCTAGGTGTATTACGTGCATTAGCAGTAGATAAAACAGGTACTTTAACACAAGGTAAACCAACCGTTACTGATTTTATCGTTCGAGAAGGATTAGACCGTGAACATGCAATAACAATCCTTGCAGGTATTGAAGCACAATCGAACCACCCACTCGCACAAGCAATTACTTTATTCGCAAGAAAAGAAGGTATCACACAGTTTCCTCAAGCGACTATTGAAGATATTCCAGGTTGGGGTATCAAAGGTAACGTTAATGAGGTCGAATATCTTGTTGGGAAACCAGACTTTGTTGGTCTAGATGAGGCAATCGAATTTGCAAATGGCGCAGCAGAAAGCCTTGCCTCAGAAGGAAAAAGTGTTATTTTCATTCGTGACAAAGATGGCATAGTCGCATTGGCAGCCCTAAAAGATACAGTTCGTAGTGAAGCAAAAAAAGCAATAGCATTACTAAAAGAGCTAGGCATTGATGTTGTTATGCTAACGGGCGACAACGAGAAGACTGCAAAGGTAATTGCCAAAGAAGCAGGCGTGACAGAATACGTTGCAGAATGTCTCCCTGAAACAAAAGTGACTGAGATGAAACGACTCCTTTCTGAACATAAATTTGTAGGGATGGTCGGTGACGGTATTAATGATGCACCTGCATTAGCAACTGCAACTACCGGAATTGCGATGGGCGAAGGAACAGATGTTGCTTTAGAAACAGCAGATGTCGTTTTAATGAAAAATGACTTATCAAAAATTGCCTATGCTGTACGTTTATCACGTAAAATGCAACGCATCATCAAACAAAACATTTTCTTCTCTATAGGCGTTATCGTTTTATTAATTGCTTCAAACTTTTTACAGGTCGTCGATTTACCTCTTGGCGTAATCGGACATGAAGGAAGCACTATTTTAGTTATTTTAAACGGCTTACGTATGCTTAATAAAAACGCCTAAAACACAAACAGCCTCGTATCACAAAGCTGATACGAGGCTGTTCTTGTCATATTCCTACCTATTTGCTAATGTCTCCTGCTTCATACGTTCTTTTTGCAATACTTTTTTCTGCATCGTCGCATTTAAAATGCCACCAAAAATTAAAATAATTCCCGTGAAATATAGCCAAAGCATTAAAATAATAACGCCACCAATACTGCCATATGTAGCGGAATAATTCGCGAAATTATTAATATAAAAGGAGAAAGCATATGTTACTGCCACCCAGGAAATAGTTGAAAATAATGCACCTGGCCAAACTCCCTTTAACTTCAAACGAGGAATTGTATTTGGAATAAATCTATATATCCCCATTAAAACTATAAAAATAAGTAGAGGTGGTATTGACCAGCGCGTTCTATGCCAGATTATTTCAAACTGCTCCTCAATGCCAACGATCGAAAATAAGAAATGCCCCACCTGTTGCCCAAAAACCGGTAACAGTAGAACGACAGCAATAACAACGACAAATACCAAGGTGAAAACAAGGGATAGCCCTCGATCTAATAGACTCGCCCTAGTTTCTGTATCATAAGCCTTATTCAAGGCTCTAATCAATGCATTAATTCCTTTGGAGGCGGACCAAATTGTACCGAGTACCCCGACAGATAATAAACTACTATTTCGGCTTGTTAAAATTTCATCTAATGTACTTTCAATAAGCCTATATACTTCGTCCGGCATTATATTCACTAGAAATGAATACACTTGCGTCGACTTTAAATTCAAGTATGGTAGTAATGTAACTAGAAAAATTAGTAACGGGAAAAAAGACAGTAAAAAGAAATAAGCCAATTGCGCTGCAAGAGCTGATATTTCTGCTCGTCGTAAGCGTAGTATTAAATCTTGCATAAAGCCTCTTGATGTCATCACATCTACAGTATCTTCGTCTGGTGAGACAAATGATTTCACCACACCGACAGCTGAATGTATCGAAGCTTTTTTCTTCTCCATACAAATTCCCTCCTGTACGACAACTATTCTTTATTAGGTAAAGAAAAGGCTGATTTCGTGTCTTTAATCATGCCTTCGATCGTGGAAGGTAATTCTTTAAACTCATCAACTTTATCAATGATTGAGTTGACATTTTCTGAAACACTTTCACATAGCACTTTAGTGGCCAATACTTTTTCCTCAACTAGAACTTGTAATTCCTCTCGGTTGGTTGCATAATACGATATTGCTTCTTTCATCTTTTTCGTTGAAGCTATTGTTTTTTCACGCGTTGTACGGTCCAACATACTTAACGCAGCACCAACTGTGGCACCAACTACGATAGATGCTAATAATTTACTTTGTCCCATATTAAATACCCCCTGCTTTAAATGTATTTGTTTTTTAGAATAATAAATCAATTGTGCCCCGGCATAATTACGTCCGGAGGCTTTAGGCCAGCAGATGTTTTTTTGCGCGAAAGCGGAGCGGTAGCAGCAGATGTTTTTTTGCGCGAAAGCGTAGCGGCAGCAGCAGATGTTTTTTGCGCGAAAGCATAGCGGCAGCAGCAGATGTTTTTTGCGCGAAAGCATAGCGTAGCGGCAGAGCGTAGCGACAACTATAGTATGATGTTGGTCACTCAGTCGCGTGTTTTGTTGTTGCGGTTGCTTCGCTTTCGCACAGATAAATTGTCACTGGACGTGGCGTTCTTGACTGAGTTCCTCTATTTAAGCGGATGTTTGAACACCTGCCGACAGAAGTTAAACTACTCACTGCCCTTATTCTACCCAATAACAGTCTATTTTTAAAGCAATGACGAAATACAGTGTTGACATTTTTTTTATTCAATGAAATGATATTTTCGAGGATTACGAAAGGTAGGTTTAAATAATGGATTTATCAGTACCGTCAAAAGAAAACGTTATTTATATGATTGATCAAATGAAAGACAAGCTTCGCATGGTTAATGTTGATGCGATGAAATCGGAAAATTTCGATGAAGCAAATTACGAAGACCTAGTCTATTTATATGAAATGATCATGAAGCGCGATACATTTAGTCCGAGCGAGATGCAAGCTATCGTTGCTGAATTAGGCGCTTTACGCAAATAAGTAGAAGTTTGTAAACAAAAAGCTATTAGCAATAAAGGCACCAAAGCCGTTTGCTAATAGCTTTTTTCTATTTTGTACTTTTTACGGCAGAACCATCCTCAGTTACAAGTGGTTGTATTAACACTTCTACACGACGATTTTTCGCTCGCCCTTCTTTAGTATCATTCGGTGCAACGGCACGGTTCTCACCGAAACCTTGTGTACTAAAGTTTCGACCATCTAACTTCGAGTTACTCTGCAATAAAATTTCTGCGAAGTTCACCGCACGTAACGCCGAGAGCTGTAAGTTAGAAGAGAAGTTTGGTCCAGCTGGAACATTATCCGTATGACCAGTAATAACAATACTACGTGGTGGATTAGATACCAACACATTCGCAAGCTCTTTAGCTATTGTCTTATACTCTGGTTTAATGTCCGCTTTCCCAGAATCAAACAGGATACTATCACGAATTGTAACAAGTAACCCTTCATCAGTCATCGCTGTTGCGAATTGACCTTCCATCTCATGAACAGCAATGAAATTATCAACACTATCTTTAATTTGAGCTAACTCCTGCTGATCCTTCAAATAAGCTGAATTTTGTTGTGTTTGTGGTGTTTGATCACTATCCGCATTCGGACTTTGTATCGGTGAAGGCTGATCTAAAAAGCTTGTTCCACCATCAAATACTTGATTAAACACCGCTGACATTCTCTCTAGCTTTTCTTGATCTACTGAACTGGATGCAAACAATATGATAAATACAGCTAAGAGCAGTGTTAAAATATCTGCATACGGAACTAGCCAAGACTCATCGATATGTTCATCATGCTTTTTTTTCTTAGCTTTCTTTGCCAAGGCCGCCCGCCCCGCTTTCATCAGAAATTTGACGACGTTCTTCCATTGTTAAGTAAGAAGATAATTTTTGTTCAATAACACGTGGAGCCTCCCCCTCTAAGACAGAAAGGATGCCTTCAATCATCATTCTTTTTTGCTTAACTTCGATAGCTGATTTACGTTTTAATTTATTCGCAAACGGATGCCATAAAACATAACCTGTAAAAATACCTAATAATGTAGCCATGAAAGCAGCTGAAATAGCATGTCCTAGCTTTTCTATGTCATTCATATCTGCTAATGCGGCGATTAACCCTACTACCGCACCAAGTACCCCTAAAGTCGGAGCATATGTACCAGCTTGTGTAAAGATTGCAGAACCACTAGCATGACGTTCTTCCATCGCTTCGACTTCTTCCGTTAGGACATCACGAATATAGTCAGCATTCTGACCATCAATTGCTAATGTAAGTCCATTTTTCAAAAATGGATCTTCAATCTCAGAAGCTTTACTTTCAAGCGCTAATAGACCTTCACGGCGAGCTAAATCAGCCCATTGTGAAAACATCTTAATAATCTCAATATCATCTGCTAATTTCGTTTCTTTAAAAAGAATTTTAAATAGCTTTGGTACACGCTTTAACTCCTTCATGGGGAAGGCAATTGTTACCGCGGAAATTGTACCGAAGATGATAATTAAAATGGCAGCCGGGTTATAAAACGCACTTAAACTTACACCCTTTAGTACCATTCCTGTTAATAGCGCTACTAGCGCAAGTATTAACCCTACAATCGACGATATATCCATTCTAGAACCTCCAAATCTCCTATTAAGCTTTATTTCGTCCTTTTTTCCATAATTTTAATATAGTATAAATGTATTTCACATTTTTTTCGATGAAATAAATACTTTTTATTCACCTTTCGACCATATTTGATTATATCGAATTAAGAATAATACACTAAATTGTCTTTATTTGAAAAAAGTTAAGAATTTGTTATTATCCTTCGACACAAAATTACTAAAAAACGCTTGATTAGTCATAAAATCAGGATTAAATATCCAAAAAAATCCACGCATTCATATAAGTAAATTGACTGAAAACGAAAAACCACATCAAATAATCACTAAAACATCGACCAAAAATGATATAAAACAGTTCAATGTCGATTTATCCGACAAAATTCTTTTTTCGCACTCACAATGAAAACGCTCCGAAAGACTCATTTGATTTCTTCCCATATGCAATCAATTATGCCTTAGCATAATTGCATCACTCGGCTTTGTGCTGGCACAAAGAGCTTCTTTCACCAACTAAAGACGGAGACTTCTATACCTGCTGCTACGCTTTCGGTACAAAAAACGTCGTGACTAAGCACCGACAAGGACATTTAAAGTAATTATTTCAGCAGACGAAATGCAGAAAGCTCAGTACATCACACCACTACTATTAGGTAAAAATAATCACTTTTTCATATTACCCACTGGACAATTCAAGTAATTTATCCCTACTAATATTAGTCTGAACTAGGTATGTTGTGGATGTCATAAATTCTCCTTAGATTTTCCTAGTAACCTATTGTATAATTACTTTAGATAATATTGTAGATTATTTTAGTAGAGAGGGGCTTTTATTATGTTCGTTACGACTGTACTAGGCTTTAGTGCCGTTTTATTAATCTCTTTGGCATTCTTCATTCACTACCTACAAGTTGGTTTAGATTCTAAGTCTTCAGTAACTGTAGATCCAAAACCAAACGAAAAATTTTAATTTTGTTGAAAACAGCTACAGCAAGTAGCTGTTTTTTATTTATCTTCCGACGGATTTTAATTATTTCTATTCGCAAAATAAATTACTAAACTTCTTTTTTTTCGCAAAAAATTGCGTGAATATTGTCATTATTATTTGCATATTTATAGTTTTGCTCTAAAATAATTCCTGTAAGGGAGGGAGCAATCTTTCATGACAATGTTACAAGATATCCTTAAGTTTAATGAAGATTTCGTTCAAGAAAAGAAATATGAGCCTTTTATTACAACAAAGTATCCTGATAAACGTATCGTTGTGTTATCTTGTATGGATACTCGACTTGTAGAGCTGTTACCTAAAGCTATGAATTTGCGTAATGGCGACGTAAAAATCGTTAAAAGTGCTGGGGCATTAGTTAGTCACCCTTTTGGTGCAATTATGCGTAGTTTACTTGTAGCTGTTTATGAGCTACAAGCAGATGAGGTGTATGTTGTTGGCCATTACGACTGCGGTATGAGTGCAGTTGACCCAGAAGCCATGTTAAATAAAATGATGGCTAGAGGGATTACCCCTGAAACTATCGACACGATCGAATATTCAGGTTTTGATTTAAAAGAGTTTTTACGTGGCTTTGGTGACGTAGCAACAAGTGTAAAGAAAAGCGTGGATACCATTCGCAATCACCCGTTAATGGTTAAAGACGTACCTGTTCATGGATTAGTGATTGACCCAAATACAGGTCGCCTTGATTTAATCATAGACGGTAGCAAACAATAATAAAAAAAGAAGCGTCTATCCTTCAAACACTGAAAGATAGACGCTTCTTTTTATTGGCCCTCTAAACGTGCATACATATAATGATCCACCCATTTACCATTAATGTACAGCAGCTTTCTCAAAAGACCCTCACGCTGGAATCCAGCCTTTTCTAAGACTCGGATAGAAGGATTATTTTGTGTCGAAACATAAGCCTCTACTCGATGTAAGCCTACTTGCTCGAACGCAAATTGCACGACCATATTAACTGCTTCGGTAACGATCCCTTTCCCAATATAAATTTCATCCATCGCATAACCAACAAACGCACTAGAATACGGTAAACGTTTTACTGCATAAAGAGCGATATGTCCTATTAGATTATTTGTACCTGGCTCAAAAATACCAAAAGTAAATTCCCTCTTTGAGTCCATTAAGTATAAGCATTCTTGAATTTTTTTATATTGAGCATTAATTGTATAGTATTCAGGTCGTTGTAACGGTTCATGTGTAGACCAAAAGTATTTATTGCGACTTACGAGATCGGTTAAACTTTGTGCATCTTTTTCATAAAATGTGCGAATGTAGCATTTCCCCCCTTGAATTGATACCACATTTTCACCCTTTTTCCTTAATAATCTCCAAATTTTAAGCACCATTTTTCCACACTAACCTTCCGATAATTATCAATACGTTTAATTCCTGAGCTCATTTACCAATGGAAGAAACACCCACTAATTGCAGTTTTACTTTATTGTATGTAAAAAAAGATGCTGCTACAACTAAAACATCTCGTCTTGTTGTTACAGCATCTATAAGATTATTTCACTTTTTGTTTTTGTTTTTTAGGCTTCTCCTCTAGCAATTCAAGGCTAGACGATTCAGCATCTTCTAAATGTGCTGTGTCTAATACATTCGTTAGTTGTAGGCCACGTTTTTTTGCCTCACTTTCGATATGTGCTAGTGTTTCTTGCAACACTTGTACACGAGCATATTTTTTATCATCTCCTGGTATTAGAACCCACGGAGCACTTTTCTTATCGGTCTTCTCAAACATGTCATTTGCAGCTTCTATATACTGAGGTGTTTTTTCGCGATTTCGCCAGTCTTCATCTGTTAGCTTCCAAGACTTATATGGATCCTCTTCACGTTCTTTAAAACGGTTAAGCTGCTCCTCATCAGATACTTGAAGCCAAAACTTAATCACAATATAATCTCCTGCTGTTAAAATCTTTTCAAAATTATTAATTTCTTCATATGCACGAGACCACTCTTCATTTGTTGCAAATCCTTCAATACGCTCAACTAATACACGACCATACCATGAGCGATCAAAAATAGCGATTTGTCCATGCTGTGGCAACTTTCGCCAAAAACGTTGTAAATAATTATAGCGTAGTTCATGAGGCTGAGGTGCTGCAATTGGGTGCACGACATAGCCACGCGGATCAGCACGTTCAATGAGACGCTTAATAGCGCCACCCTTACCAGCAGCATCCATACCTTCAAACACTAGAATTAATCCAATTTTATTTTTTAATAAAAACTGTTGGGCATTTAACATTTCATATTGGAGTACTTTTAATTTCTTTTTATACATTTTCTTATCCAGTTTAACTGATAAATCTAGATCATTTAAATTTTGAGTCATTAAAACTTCACTCCTTACATTCGAATATTTTCATTGTACTAAAGAAGTATATGAATAACTATGTAAATGGTAAATTGTAGATATTTTTAACGAAACACGCGATACATTGTTGGAAATTTCCGTTATAATGAAAATATAATGTTCAGTCCTATACTTATTTGTCTTTTCCCTATACAATTTAACACGAAGGGAGAGAAACCATGCCTCGATTTTTTTTGATGACAATAACTTTTATTGTCTCACTCATCCTAACCTTTTCATCCTATTTTATGAAAATAAACGATCATTCTTTTTTAGAGATCTTAAATCGTTTTCCAGTAATATTTGCACCATTTAATGTTAGTTATATCATTTGGATTGTGGTTTACATGTTACTTGGTTATTGGTTAGTCATGAACCTAAAAAAGACATCTTTTAAACAGACTGTTCTCTTTAGTAGCATATGTATCATGCAGACGTTAGCAATTGTTGTTTGGCATCACGAACTATTTATCATGTCAATTATCAGTACGTTTGTTTTAGTACTGTATTTATTTAAGTTGTACAAAACGTACCCTCTTAGCAATAATTCACTAACAGGGCGTATACCCTTCTCGATTTATTTAGCATGGATTACATTTAGCCTAATGACAAATATAAGCTTCATGCTAACATCTTATCAATGGAATGGTCTTGGCCTTAGTGATCCACTTTGGGCAGTTATTTTACTGACCATTGGAGCAGCAATAGCGCTACATATTCGATTCCATTATTTTGATATTATCTACCCAAGTGTATTTATCTGGTCCTATATCGGGGTCGCATTACATAATGGTTTCGATGAGCTACTTGTGACAACTGCAGCCTTGTTTTTATGCGGAGTGCTACTTGTCGGTATATTATTTCTTAAAAAAAATCCTGCCTACCAAATATAAATTGGTTAGCAGGATTTTTAGCTTTTTTATTGTTCGTCTAGAGAAGTTAAAATAATTGGTTTGTCTTTAGTAACGATAATTGAATGCTCAATTTGAGCGACTAATGATTTGTCTGGCGTAATGAATGTCCAGCCATCACCAGATTCTACAATATGCTCCGCTTTCGCTGAGATAAATGGCTCGACTGCAAGCACCATGCCTTCTTTCATAATTGTTGAATCCCAAGCATCATAGTAGTTTAAAATATGATTTGGCTCATCATGTAAAGAACGACCTAAACCATGACCTGTTAAGTTCATAATCACTGTTAAATCATTGGCATATGCTTCACGCTCAACAGCTTTACCGATTTGGTTTAATTTTGATCCAGCTTTTACTTTTGTCATTGCACGATCGAAAGCACTTTTAGCTACGCGACATAGCTTTTCTTTATCCTCATAGCCCTCGCCAACTACAAATGAAATGCCCGTATCAGCAAAGTAGCCATTTAGTGAACCAGATACGTCTATATTTACGATATCTCCCTCGTTAATCACTCGTTTACCAGGAATACCATGTGCGACTTCCTCATTCACACTAATACATGTGTAGCCTGGGAAATCATACTCCCCTTTAGGTCCAGAAATTGCTCCTGCTTCAGCAAACATACGACCTGCAATTTCATCTAATTCAAGTGTTGTTACACCTGGTTTTGTAGCAGCCTTCATTGCCTCACGAATTTCAGCACAAATACGGCCGATTTTTTTAAATGCTTCAATCTCTTCTTGCGTTTTTACAATCATTTTTAACGTCCCTTTCATCTAATGTCTACAACTTAATATAACATAACTTTCTTTGCATAAAACGCTAAACGCTTTAAATATTATATGTCATCATAAATTGTAAAGTGCCGACATCTCCATAACGTGAGGTTGATTTCCGTTCCGGCTGAGCGCTTTGTTGCTGCCGCTCCGCTTTCGCACAGATAAAACATTTGCCGCTGACGCTTCGCTTTCGTGCAGATCAGAGCTTCCTAGGGGCGTCCGATGAGCCGCTTCACTCGCGATGCTCGCTGCAGGGTCTCATCTGTGACGCTAATCCCCGAGGAGTAGCCCATCCTCCACTCCAATCAACAAATATATAATGTATACTTTTCAACAAATGTCAGCCCTTGCTAGCTAAAAAACAAAGGCTGTTTTCTCAAAGATTGTTGCTTCTGGTTTGACTACCTTCTTCAACTAAAGCACCCCGTTAGCACAATAAGGAGACTTGTCAGATTTATGCTGTTACAACGATAAGACTTCAATTTTTATACACGATTTTATTCATCAAAGACGATGGTGCAACATTACTTCAAAACCTTTGCTATGACTGACTTTTAACAAAAGTGCATAAACCAACGCATAAACAATGTTCATAAGAAAAGCCACGAACGTTGATTTAACAACATTAGTGGCCGTTGAGTTCGTCTCCAAACTTTCATTTGGGAACGTTATTTAGATTTGTTTGGCATACTTTATAAATCTTTAATGAACTAAGATATTCTGAAGAATCATTATATAATTTTTTAGTTATTTTGATATTATTTCTACCTTTTCTAATCCACGTTGAGGGGGATTAGAATCTAGTTGGCTCCCGTCCCAATATACAATTACGTGGGTTCCCACTTCTAATTCTTCGTATTTACCAGGTTCAAAGCCATAATATGCTCCATCTTTTTCTTGAGCCATTTTTATTAATTCATCAGCTTTTTTGTTGGAAATATCTCCTTCACTAACATTTGATACAACTAATATTTGGTTCCACCCATTTTGATTTTCTTTTATATCCACAATAATGCCTTCTTGTTGTTCCAAAGAACTATTATTTTTATTCCCTTGCTGAGTGCATGCACTCAATATACAAACGAACAGAATAATAAATATTCCTTTTTTCAATTCATACACCTCCAGACTCAATAAAATTATTAGACGATTTCACTTGTTAAATCAACAAGCCATAAGCAATTAGATGGCCCGTTTGCGGAATAACTTAATACATTGTAATTTCAAATTAAAATTATGAATTAAACAACTTATTATCACGAAACACTTTGAAGTATAATATTAGTTCCCAAAGCGTCGTTTGGTCACATTTCTTAACTTAGCGTTGTAAATCCCCATAATTTTAAAGGTACTCCTTGTTGCACTAAACTGCCCCGTTAGCACAAGAAGCGATTGCTCTAATCGAACAATCACCTCTAATCTTACATATATGTATTGACAAAATTAAACACCATAATGAATCAACCAACTATCTTCTTTTATTGCTTCAGCTATTTTTTTCATCAATTCTTCAAGTTCTTCTGATTTGTACTCATCGTTTGCTTCACTAACCATATTTAAAAATTGTTTATGAGAACTCGACGGTATCAATGTTATTCCAAAATAGGCGAGGCTTTTATAAGGTCTATTTGTGTTATGTGCGAATGTTTCCAGATGATTCATTTTTTCACCAAAATCCTTAGACATAAGTTCATCAAAAAGGTCCCCATCTACACCTATGCAATTATATTTTTCAGGTTCATAACTAACATACTCTTTATTTTTTTCAATACATTCAACTATTCCAAACTCGTGAATATAAGCCAAATTAACACATCTCCTAAGTCTTCAGTTTCTCACTTTATTTTACAACATTTTCTTGTTAAACTATCCTGCCCGTTCGTTGAATAGCAACAATCGTTCGAAAACAGCCAAAACAAAAACCCTTCACTCATGTGAAGGGCATAATCATTATGATTTTCGTTGCATTAATTGAGGTGCTGCCGTAAATAGCAGAACACCGACAATCGCTGTTAAAATCGTTGCTGGTAGCATATATGTTCCATTATAGATGATTGAATAAATCCACGCATTTTGATCGCCTGCATACTCTGCGAAAAATACAGCGCCACCAATGGTATGTACTGCATAGCGTAAAAAACCTGCTAATACAGTTCCTAAAATAATATAAAGCGCCATTTTCTTTTTGTTTAAATTTTTTGCAGCCTCAAGCACCGGTCGACGTACAACGGCCGCTAAGCCCACTACTGTAAAGGCAACACCATAATCAAGTGTTCCTTGTAGCCAATGCACAATTGTAGCACCAAACATTGTTTGCATTACACCAATGAGTAAACCGGTTGTCATGCCTGGAATAAGGCCCCAGCGGAATGCTATTAAAATTATTGGTACCATCACTAGACTAACAGAGCCGCCTTGTGCCCATACTTTAAAGGAAACCTGATCGAGCACAAGGCCAATCGCTGCGAATATTGCAATCTCCACAAGCATTAACAGTTTTTTATTGTCCATAAATATTCTCTCCTTTGTTCCGATGTAGGATACAAGAGCAGGAATAGAAATCAATCAATTGGCAAATATGTCCCTATCCGGCATTAAAAAGATAAAAAACGATGCCAGGACAGAGCCTCACATCGTAAAAGTGTCGGTTTCTATCCACAATCCCTACGCAAGTGTTAACTTACAGGTTCGAAGAGTCAAGGCATTACGTGCCCAGTCTCAGCTGACATCATCAGCTCCCCTTGTGGTCGTACATCTTTATTTAATTGAACAATCCCATTGTACGCAAACACTGTTATGATTACAACCTCTTCCACATTTTTTTGAAACTTTAACGTTTTTCATGCGTAAATATTAAAAAAGGAGGTACTACTATGGAGAACCAAAAAATATTATCTGCCTTTAGTTATCTGAGTATTTTATTTGCACCCTTTATTGTGCCATTAGTTGTTTACTTTGTGACAAAAGATAGCGACGTAAAGAGGCACTCTATTCGAGCACTAATATCACATTTAATCCCAGTCGCATTCGGTATAATTTTCTTTGCTGTCTTTATTTTCTCAACTTTATCATTCAACACTAATTTTGATCTAAATTCAGATAGTAATAATTTTCTTATCATTTGGTTTGTTTCATTCGCAATTTATATTCTCGTTTCATTAGGAGTCGTTATTTGGAATATTATTCAAGCTGTTCGGGTGGTCCGATAAGTTTCATCTTAACCTCTCCTTGAACACATAGTACTTAAGGAGCTGTTATTTTGTGAAAGTATCTAAAGTTGTTAAAACCGCTGTAAAATTAGCACCTATCGTTATCCCCATTGTCAAAAAAGTAATCGCTGCAAAAAAAGGAACAAATCCTAACGTAACTAAAAAAAAATAACAACAAGGCGTATTTCCAACAAATAGAAATACGCCTCTTTGTTATTTCACTTCAAAATATGTTTGACTATGACCGTTCATTGCTTTTTCAACATGCAACACTGCAGGCATTGTAGCTTTTAACTCCGCAACATGAGAAATGACTCCAATCATCCGTCCGGAATCTTGTAAATCAATAAGCGTATCAATCGCCTTATTTAATGCTTCTTCATCGAGAGAACCGAAGCCCTCATCAATAAACATCGTTTCAATACGGATATTACCTTGAAAGCTTTGAATGACATCTGCCATCCCAAGGGCAAGACTTAAAGACGCATTAAACTTTTCTCCCCCTGATAATGTTTTGACATCTCGTAATTGATCTGTATAAGCATCATACACATCGAGTCCTAGCCCACTTTGCTTGGCATGCTTTTCTAAACGATCTGAACGTCGTAGCTCAAATTGACCGTTGGATAAATGATAAAGTCGAACATTTGCCGCCTCTGTAATTTTATCTAAATAATTGATTTGAATATAACGCTCAAAAGACAGCTTTTTCACATTCTGTCCATTTAACATTGCATAGAGCTCCTTTACTCGCCCCGCTTCTTTCTCAAGTAAATGAATCTCCTGTTCGGTCTCCTCAGCCTTTTTGATAAAGTTTGCACAAGCCTTCGCAAATCCTTCCATTTGTTGCAATACTTTAAAAGCTTCCTCATATGTGACACGAAGCATCTCTAACTTTTCTTCCATGGTCGTTAAATCTTGCTTCTCTTGCCCTTTAAGATGCTTCTCTCCCTCAGTAATTTGTACTTGTAATGTGTGGATTTGTAGTGCATATTCATGGCAAGATTTCCGTAAAGCTTCTATTTGCAACGCGCTACGCTTCCCAGCAGCAAATTCATCATAGCTTTCAAAGCCTGCTTCCTTCATACTCACTGAAAATTGCTCGCGCTTTTCATCCATTTTCAGCTTTAATTCCTCAAAAGCCTGTTTCGCTATTTCTGCGGTCATTCTAGCATTATTTGCGGCTTCCTTGGCAGATTGCAAACTTTGCTGGCTACTATTCCACGCAGTTTGTAATGCAAGCTTTTGTGATCCTATATGAGCGATGGCCTGTTGCAATGCTTGTAGCGTCGTAAGATTTTCTGGAATATGCTTTTGCTGCTCTTCCACAATTGCTTGTTGTTTCGTCAATTCCTTCGTCTTCTCAACTAAATATTGCTCAAGTTTTATTTGCTTTTCTTGTAGCTGCTCCATTCGCGTACGATGATCCTTTTGTTGCATACGTACATCAGATAATTGATGGCTCACTACTTTTAAGATTGTTATTTGTTGCTCTACGTTTTGCAACGAAGCTACAATTTGTGCTTGATTCGATTGATTAATCGCATTCGTCTCTAACTGTTCTAGCGCCTCTTGTAGAAGATGCTTTGTAGAATTCAATACAGCTTCTTTCTCTAAAAACTTGCGCTCATCAGTACTAGCCTTTCCTCGTAAAGCCTCCACCTCTGCTAATTCAATCATCTCTAATAGCTCACGATGTGTTTCGAGGTGTGTTGTACTACCACACACTGGACAAGGCTCTCCGTCCTTGAGTTGCTGTGCTAAAATACTTGCCTGACTCGCAATCCATTGTTGCTCCAGTTTTTGAAGAGCCTGCTTACTTTCTTGATAATGGCTATTAGCAGTGGCTACATCCTGCTCCACCGTTGCAACTGCTCTCGTGTATTTTTCAACTTGCGCTAGTAATGATACTTGCTCTTTTAACTTAGGTAGCTGTTCTAAATAACTTTCATATGGCTTAAGTTGTTTTTCATATTGTTCAATTGTTTTTGTTAACTGCTGAACTTGCATTTGTTCTGTTTCTACGATTTTACTATTATCGTCTACTGCTAGCTTGGCTGTTGCAACATATTGTTCAGCTATTTGCAGCTGCTGCAGATTATTCTCATACGTCTCGAACGTCGGTAATAATGCCTGTAGCTGTAATTCCTGTTGTAAAACTTGTTGACGCTCAGGTTCTTTCGCCTCTTCAACGTTAAACTTTTCCTGCGCTATTTTTAACTGAGCTTCTGCATTTTTCTGCTCTGTCATTGCTTGCTGATAGGATTGTTCTTTACGATTTTGCTCAGCACGTAAATCGATACATTGTTGCTCAAGTATGACAAGACGCTCTGCTTTTTCTGCTAATGCAATTTCGCGTTCTTTTGCGCTATATATATCTTGTTCTTGTAGCAATGCTTGTAGGCGATTTTGACGATTAGTTTGCTCATCAAATTGCTCATTCAATGTTTTCGCTCTGCTGTAAAATTCCTGCTCTTTTTGATGATGCGCATAAGCCTCTTTATAGCGTTGCAGTTCCAATTGTATACATTCCGTATAATAGGTTTGCTCCTCTTCTAGAGCCTTCTTCAGCTGATGCATATTGTCAGTATTATTAGTAATGCAAGTAAATAAAGATGACGAACGCTGTGGTAAAGCACCTGCAATTTGGCCAAGAAGATGTTCCTTTAATTGTTGAGCATGCAGTAAATCACTTTCCGCCTCTTTTCGTTTCGCATCAAGTCTTTTTGTCATCGCACCAAAGCGATCTGTTTTAAAAATTTTGCGTAAAATAACTTCTTTATTTGTAGAATCTGAGGTTAACAGCTTGCGAAATTCACCTTGTGGTAGCATAACAATTTGACTAAACTGATCCTTTGTGAGGCCGATTATATCCTGTAGCTTTTTATCTACCTCAAGCGTTTGCTGCTTTTCTACAATATTATAATCAAGCGTGTTTCCTTTGATTTCAGCCAGTTCAATTTTCCTGCCAGTGACACTTTTATTCGTTGCTTTAATATGACCAGGCTGACGTAAAATTTGATAGACTCTATCATGCATTTCAAAAACGAGCTCCACTGCAGTATACACATCATCATCCGCAAACCCGCTTCGAAGCATAGCAGTATCCTGACGATCTTCACCGCTACCCGATCCGTAAAGTGCATAGCATATCGCATCAAAAATCGTCGTTTTCCCTGCGCCTGTTTTTCCGGAAATCGCAAATAGACGATGTTCACCAAGCTGTTGAAAATCAATAACCTCTGTATTTTTATATGGACCGAATGCAGTAATCGTTAACTTTAAAGGCTTCATTTTACTGTCTCCCGCTCCTCATCTAATAATTCTTGTAGCATCTCTGTAAATAGACGTTCGGTATCTTGATCTGGCTGTACGCCAATTATATCTGTAAAAAATGATCGGAATAAATCGATGTCTTCTATTTTCTCTGTCTCAACCGTCTGAATTTCATGTGATACGTCTTGGCGTGCTACTTTGCGCTCAACATGCATCGCATGAGGAAACACCGTACGGATACGTTCCATCGGCGAAGTTACTGACGTAGCATCTGTTAAACGTACAAATACATAATCATCACTAGGTGGTAATTGTAATAAATCATCCATTAAGCCCTCTACCACACGTAAATCCCGTCTCGCTATAAACTTACGTTTTGTGACAGTGACTTCCCCTTGTGCATCTAGCTCCACTATTAAAAAGCCCTTCTCATGTAAGTGCTCAGATAATGAGTACTTCAAAGGAGAACCGGCATAGCGAATCGTTTCATTCAACACAAAATGTGCTTTATGCAAATGGCCAAGTGCTGTGTAATGAAAAGGCTTAAACAACGCTGCATTTATGCAATCCGAGCCTCCGATTGATAAAGGCCGCTCAGAATCACTCGTGTTCGCTTCCTCTTCCCCATACTTCGTCACAAAGGCATGTCCTACAAAAACATTACGTTTTGTTGGATCTAAACTTTGTCCAATATGGTCGATAATTTTTTCCATCGCCTCTTGATGAGATCGAATGGAATCATCCTCTAGAATAGTCCGTACTGAAGCCGGCTCTGCATATGGTACAAGGTGAAAATGTACTTCACCATACTCATCATGGAGAACGATCGGCGCATGATCTTTCGTAAATTGGCCTTTAATATGTAATCCACTATCACTCATTAAACTACTGCCAAAGTTCAATCGACCTGCACTATCATGGTTCCCCGCAACCGCTAACACAGGGATTTTTTTATCAAGTACAATTTCCGCCAAAATATCATTTAGTAAATTCACTGCCTCAATAGGAGGCATCGAACGGTCATATAAATCACCTGCTATAACGATAACATCCGGTTTTTCCTCATCAATTTCTAGCATAAATTGCTGTAAAATATAATGTTGATCCTCCGTCATATAGACGCCTTGTACAAGCTTTCCTAAATGCCAATCTGCTGTATGAAATATTTTCATTCTTTGCGCCTCCTGTTTTTTTTATTTTATCACGGCTGATGGATTGATTGTTTTTCCTTTTATTAGTTTGATAAAGGTTCCTCATCATAACGTGGGGAACTAAGGGAGCGGGCTATCCGTCGCCCTGAGGGGTTCCTTCCATCGATTCGGCGATTCTTTCCGTCACTTTGGGGATTCTTTCCGTCGCTTCAGTTCTTTCCGTCGCCCGACTATTCTTTCCGTCGCCCGACTATTCTTTCCGTCGCTTATAATTTTATAAATATTTAACATAAAAAAGAGCATCACTGTCGATGCCCTGTTACAAATAGTTATGATTAAAACGTGTTGCTCTTACCTTCTCCATAAAAGCAGCGTATCCTGTAAAACCTTGAATGGCACGCGCAGTAGGTTTTGGCTTTTCATTTTCTTGCTCTTTTGCTTTTTGTTTCTGCTCTGCCTTTGCTAGTTGTTCTAAAATGTGCTCGAATGACATAGGGTTCGGCTTTGGCAATTCGTTTGAAGAAATGGCTAGTGCTTTATTTCCGCTATATTCATGTAAAAAAGCATTTGCCATTTGGCGATAGCCTTCAAAATTTGGATGGACGTCAGAGATATTGGGTAAAAACTTTGTAGCGTTTATCCCAAAAGCATTATAGACGTTTACATAAGCTGCTCCAGCATGCTCTGCCTGTTGCTGTAAAATCGTATTTAGCTTTACAAGCTGTGCATTTGTCCCTTCTTTTTGCGTAGCATGAGCGTTTGGATAAGCAAAATAATAGCCCATTACATAGACCTTTGCTTTAGGTGCTCGTACTTTTAACTCTTCTAAAATCTCCGCCATGTTTTTTCTGGCAATGTTTAATGAATAATCCGTTTGTAGCTGTGCAAAAGCTAACGTACCGGCAGTTGGATTGACCTGCACTAGACGCAGTAAATCGTTGGCACCTGCCGAAACAGTAATAAGTGTTGCATTAGCTAGTAAGTCACTTGCTTCTTCTGATTGTACTCGTTTCAAGACATCAGTTGTTGTAAAGCCTGGGAAAGCGAGCTCCTTTGTATAGAAGCTCAATTGCCCAGACATTCCTAACTTCATCGCAATTAAATCACTGTAGCCTGTATCAATTTGTTGGTAAGGTGTTTGACCAGCCGCCAAGGAATCTCCGATTGATAGGTAGTTTTCAGTCTGAGCAAAAGCAGATGAAACACCAAATACCATCGTGAATATTGCTGTACTCATTATGCTTAGTAATTGTTTCATCTGCCCAACTCCTTTCAAGAGCTTAAAATGCCCAGCTACCTTTACGGAAAATCGGCTCTACAGTTCCATCTGGTAAAATACCGTCTATGTCCATCTCACCGCTGCCAATCATAAAGTCCTCATGTGTTACTGAAATATTGGCACCTAGCGCTTCAAGCTGACCCTTTTCTAAATCTCTTCCACCCTCTAAGCAAGTTGGGTAAGCTTCACCAATTGCTAAATGGTTCGATGCATTTTCATCGAATAATGTATTAAAATATAAAATTCCCGATGCTGAAATTGGTGATTCATGCGGTACAAGTGCTACCTCACCTAAATAGCAAGAGCCTTCATCTACATTAATAAGCTCCTGTAATAAATCATGGCCTTCCTGTGCTTCAGCCTTAACAATTTTTCCTTCTTCAAACGTTAGTTTAAAGCCATCGATAATATTCCCTTGATAAACTAATGGTTTTGTATTGCTGACATAGCCATTTACACCTTGTTTCATTGGTAACGTATAAACCTCTTCTGTCGGCATATTAGCAATAAAGATAGTATCATCCGGCGTTTTACTACCCCCAGTAAGCCATTTATGCTGTGGCGCTAAGGCAATTGTTAAGTCAGTACCTGGTGCTGTATAGTGAAGTTTCGCATATTTTTTATTGTTCAGTAGGGCCGCGCGAGATTCTAAATTTGTTACATGTTCACGCCATTTTTCCACAGCATTGCCTTCACCGATACGAACAGTTTTAAAAATAGCATCCCATAATGCTGGTACTTGTTCCTTAGCCGCTAAGTTTGGGAATACCTTCGATGCCCACTTTGGTGAAGGGACAGCAACGATTGACCAAGCTATTAAATCTTTCATTACGGCGTTACGATAGTTTTTCAGAGCAGCTCCCGATACCTTTTGATGAGTAGCAAGCCGCTCTGCTGAAATACCTGCTAATTTATCAGGGTCTGCAGCATCAATCAATAAGAATGCCCCTTTACGTTCGATTACCTCATCACGCATTTTAACTACCCATTCTGGGAAACGATTAAATTCTTCTTCTGAAGCATGCTCAAAGTAAGCACGATCCATTTCATCATCTGAAAAATTAACATGAACACGTCCTGCACCAGCTTTATAAGCCTCTTTTACGACTAAACGGGCGAAATCTAAGGCATCCACAGATGTATTAACTAATAAGTATTGCCCAGGTTGAATATTGACACCGACTTTTACCGCAAGTTCTGCATATGCTTGTAATTTTTCTTCAAACGTCATATTATTTACCTCGCTTCTGTCCAATTGTTTTTGAATTACCCTCCACTAGCTTGCCTTCATGCCATATTTTCTGTACAGGTTTCGCAGAAATTTCTCTTGTCCATTTTTTGTACGTTTTCTCATCACGATAAGATAATAACGTTAATACTTCACCATCTGCTCCAGCACGACCTGTACGTCCAGAACGATGCAAATACTGCTCAATTGTTCTCGGTACATCAACATGAATAACATGTGTTAAACCTTCAATATCTAAACCGCGTGCAGCAATATCTGTAGCGATTAAAATACGCGCGTCACCTTTACGGAATGCATCTAACGCCTTTTTACGTTCTTCTTTCTTCATGTCAGAATGTAATGTCACAATCGGTGCCGAACGATATTGTAATTTCGTTTCTTTCATTAGCAATTGATCGATATTGTTGACGAAAGCAAGTGCACGTAATCCTTCTGTATGTGATAGTCGACGTAGGAAATCAGTTTTATCTCGTTCCTCTACTTTCACGAAAGAGTGTACAACTTTACCAACCTTTAACATATCCTCAGGTTTAATTTTAAAGCGTACTGGCTCAAACATCATACGACTAGCCACTAATTCAATTTCCTCCGTAATTGTTGCTGAAACAACAACTACTTGTCGCCCATATGCTGACCCTTCGATAAAAGATTTTACGACAACACGATATTCACGACTTAGTAACTGATCGCACTCGTCTAAAATAACTGTTTCAATTTCTTTTAACTTTAGTTTTCCAGCACGCGCTAATTCATTTAATCGGCCAGGTGTACCTACAACGATCGTCGGTTTTTTCTTTAACTTTTCTATTTGACGTGCAGAGTTCGCACCACCAATTAGTTGTTGAACCGTAATATCAGAACCTGCTGTCCATTCGCGGATAACCTCTACAATTTGCATTGCTAGCTCCTGTGATGGCGCTACGATAAGTCCTTGTGTTTGTTTTTTTGAACCGTTTACTTTATTTAATAAAGGAAGTACATAAGCTAAAGTCTTCCCCGACCCTGTCGGCGACTCGGCAACAATATCTTTGCCCTCAAGCATTGCTGGAATCATTTCCTCTTGAATTTTCATCGGCTCTTCAAATTTCCATTTTGCTTGTAAATCTTCATTTAATAAATTTATTACTGACATGTAATTTCCCACCTTCTATCTGCTTGACACTAGTTTAACACACTAATCATTTTCCTACTTCATATGTACGTAAACCTTTGTATAATCGTTTCAAAAATGGGGCTTTCTTAATCTCCCTACAGATAAAAAAATCTGCACGACTCATCACGGGATTTGCCAGCCTTCAAGCACTTTATAAACTTGAGATTTTTTGAAGGTTTACAACTTACCTGCGAAAAGTGTGCAGATTTTATTTGATTAATACGCTTGTTAATCTACAATTTCATAGCCACATGCTAATATAGCACGTTCTGCTAAAACGATTAATGAGTCGATATATTTGTCACTTAGTTTTAAATCTCGATTGACGATGGATAATTCAGTACATCCTAATACAATACGATCACAATTTAGTGCAAGCATTGCTTCTTCTATCGGCTGCCAATCCTCCCAAGAGACATCTTTTCCAGCCTTTACATAATCGTAAATAATAGACATGACTTTCTCTTTCATCACATCGTCTGGAACAACAGGTGTTATACCAAATTCCTCTAACGCATCTTGATACATGCGTGAGGTTAATGTACCCGTTGTCGCTAAAATCCCTACACGCTCTGCCCCTAAGTCAGAAGCGCGCTTTGCTGTTTCCCTTATCATATGTAAGACGGGAACTGGAGAACCTTCAACTATCTCATCGTAAAAGGTATGTGCCGTATTACATGGAATAGCAATCACATTTGCTCCAACAGAAGCAAGCTTTTTAGCATCTGCGACTATCACTGGTACGGGATTTTCTTTAGTACTATCTAAAATAAAGGCTGTACGATCAGGAATATTCGTATCATTATCAATGATTGTATGTAAATGCTCCTGATCTTTCGTTGCCTTCGTACGTCTTACAATCATTTCACCGATAAACATCGTTGCTAGTGGACCAACGCCACCAATTATACCTAAAGTTTGTTTTTTCATTAGTTCGACAGACCTTTGTTGTTAAAATATTTCTTATATTGGCGATAAAAGCTTAAATTATCTAGCGTTATATTTAACCAACGCTTCGCATTCATATCCTTATAATTAAAGATGGAATCCGTAGCCATCCCTTGGCGAATAAGACTTTTCGCTTCAATTACAAGCTGTTCATTTTGTACATATTTAAAGAGGACACCGTTCGGCACAATTGTCCAAAGATGCTTGTTCTGAACATATGTTAGCTGTTTTTTACTTCCGCGGATAAAATCATCCGCAACATATTGCATTAAATTATAGCCACTTGCTGTCACATAATAATTTGAAAGTTCATTATGTAATTCAATACTTAATAACTTATATTGACCGTCACGTTCATCGTACTTCATATCAAACGTGGCAAAGCCTTGGAATTGCATTTCCTCTAGAAACAGTTTTACGCGGTCCATTAAGTCTTTATCGTATGCTGTCATGATGGCTACATAGCGACCAATCCCCTCTGGGGAATGCTCCTCTAAAATTGGGTTACCTACAGATAATAGCTGTACCTTACTATCTTGCCCAACATAAGCATTTACGACGTACATATGAGCATCTTCGCCAGGAATATATTGCTGTACCATTAAATCATCTCGGTATGCCGATTCCTTATAAATGGCATGGAAAATAGCATCCTTTTCGTCGTTATCTTTGGCAATATACACTTTTTTCTTGCCTGGAAAAATACATGTAGCATACTTTGTCATATTCAAAGGTTTAATGACAACTGGGAATTCAAAAGGGATGACAAATTCCTCGTAATCATTGACGGTGCAAACATGCATTGCCGGATAGTGAAAGCCGAACTTCGCACAAAGTTCATACATGCTCTCACGTGTTAATAGCTCGTTTGCAAGGTTTGCATCCACATAAGGAATTACAAAATACTCTGCTAGCTCCGCTTTATGTTGTACGATTTTTTTTACGTAAAATTCATCGCAGGCTAATAACAGCAATTTTTTACCTGCAAATTCCTCTGCAATTGCCTTTAACGCAATGACAAAACGTTCTTCAATATGGAGTCTTGGAACTTCACGAAATATTAATAAATCACTCTGCTGTATTTTCTCCATATTCGTATGATTTAATGCAAGTGGTTTAACGCCATAGGACTCGTAAAATGCTCTTGCCATGCCGTAAGCATTCATTTCATCTCCTAATAAAACCGGTAAAAAAGCGTGCTCAATGGCCATTCTACTCAACTCACTTTAGCTTTTATTAGGCTCTCACATAACGTGGGGGCATCCCCAGTAACAAGCCTTTTTTACAAGTGTAACATACTTTCCTTGTACGCCTTATAACTCTTCTTTGAATCATTTATGAACGGCTACAGCTTGTTCACCTAACTCTTTATAGCTTTTAAAAAACTGATCCACATTATAAGTGACAAAGCCTTTTAATGGGTCCATAACAACAACTTTATCGCCTAAATGTCCGGTTAAAACAACAGCATGCAAGTTCATATACGCGGCATGCGGCACTTTTTCACCTTCATAGATCCAGCCCTTAGCTAGCTTTCTTTGGGGCTCTGATAAATCTAATGTAACCCAAGTTACAACAGGGACTCCCTCCCGAACAAGCTGTAAAATTTCGTCCTGCGAGGCACCACTCTTATTTGTCACCTGTAAGTTTGCCTGTTTATCTGCTATTATTGCCTCTGCGGCTTTGACAATCGGAGCTGCAAAGACATACATACCATGTGCTTTATCACGAGGATTTCCTGCAAAAGCCTGTGCCGGATTTGGACCAAATCGTTGTCCGTCTATAGTTCTAATTTTTTGCTTTGGTAAATAGTTATCAGCCATTTCCAGCTTCGTAACGTCTAGCCCATAATAATTTAATACAGCCGTTAATGATGTTATTTCACAGCCATGTGGTAGTTCAGGTTTTTGCATAACAACTGGTACATCCAGCTCTTGCTCGTCCCTTGAAAAATGTGTCTCCAATCGATAATACGGCTTTGTCGCATCATATGTTAAATTTTCAATTGTCGTATAGCCATCATTTTTCGTACTATTTTCAAGCGTAGTTGCAGCTATAGCATATTTCCGCCCCGCTATTAGTTTCGAAAATAGTGCTTCACCCTCTTCAGAGCCAACCGCATCCTCTACTACCTCACCTGACTCTACATCTGTAGCAGTAATATACAGGTTAGGTATGGGCGCACCACTATTAAACTCTACCGTTAACACAGTTAATCCTTTGTTTTGTATTTCCTGCTGCGAAAACGAATGGCAACCCGAAAGTAGCAGCATGATTATCATTAAACCTATTAGTAAAAGGCGTTTATCCCCCGTCCACAAGACAAATTCCGCTCCTATCTTGTTTGAAGACAATTACTTCAATTCTATTATTTCAATTTGTCGCAGACTCTATTATACGCTAATTTCATAGACGTTCCTATTTTTAACTTCTATTAGCGGTTGTCCAAACACTCTAAGAACGTCACGTCCTGTGGCAATTTATCTGTGCGAAAGCGAAGCGACAGCAACAACAACGACTGAGTAACCAATTTCATGCAGCCGCCGCTACGATAGCACTACGCTTTTGCGTCATAAACATCTGTTGGCCTAAAGCCTCGAACGCAATTGCGCACCAGGCCTAACCTATTTCCTCTACACAAAAGCATCTCTATATTGTGCGTCTGATTAAGGTATTACTTTGTTTGCTATTTTCATATTTTATCAAACTGTTTTACACGTTATGGCGTACTTACTCTTGGTCGTAATGTATGCTTCAAAACTTTCCCAGAAGCATTACGTGGTAACTCAGTTAAAAATTCAATTTCATGTGGCACTTTATACTTCGCGAGCTGAGTCCGACAATACGCCAATATCGCCTCTTCATCGGAAGACTTTCCTTCTTTCAATACGACAAATGCTTTCGGAACTTCGCCATATACTTCATGTGGAAAACCGACAACGGCTGCTTCTAAAATTTCTGGCAGTTGATATAAAACCTCTTCAACCTCGATAGGATAAATATTTTCGCCACCTCGAATGATCATATCTTTTTTACGATCAACAATATAGAGATAACCGTCTTCATCAAAACGCCCTAAATCTCCTGAATAGAGCCAACCATCTTTAATGGCTCTAGCTGTTTCTTCAGGATTACGTAAATAACCTTTCATAACTTGTGGTCCTTTGACACAAATTTCTCCTACCTCACCCGCTGGCACCGTTTCACCAAAGCTATCAACAACACGGACGTCCGTTTGGGCTAATGGTTTTCCCACTGATCCAATCTTTGTCAATGCATCGGCGTCTAAAAGAGAAGTGGTGGCAGGGGTATTTTCAGTTTGTCCGTACAGGTTTTGTACTTTCACATTAGGAAATGCCTCCTTCACTTGCTTAACAAGCTCATAAGGCATCGGTGCCGCTCCGTAACATAATAAACGTAAATTTTTAAATGTATGTTCCTTAAAGTTAGGTGTATTTAAAATAATTGTATACATTGACGGAACACCAAAGAAAATTGTTGAATCTGTAACAACTAACTGTTCTAATGTGTTAGTCGAAGAAAAAGCCTCTTCTATAACTATAGTACCGCCTTTATAAAACATCGGCATCGCAAATACATGAAGACCTGCGCAATGAAATAAAGGCGTACAAATAAACATTCTATCCTCATTGGTCATATCCATTGAGGACGACCATATGTCCGCAGTTGATACAATATTTTGATGAGTTAGCATTACTCCTTTCGGTTTACCCGTCGTCCCAGAAGTATACATAACAACACTAGTATCATGAGGCTCCAATTTGATAGCTTTTCTTTGACCTGGATAGTTTGTAATGACGCCTTTCATTACATCGAGCCCTACAATATATTGAAATGGATAGCCAATAGTTGCGAGTACATCCTCTAACCTTTCATCATAAATAAGTCCTTTAGCTTCTGAATGATTAAAAATAAATTCGACCTCTGGAGCTGCTAGTTTTGTATTAATGGGCATGACAACATAGCCTGCTAACTGAACACCGATATAAGCGATTAAAAATAAATCTGAGTTGAGCGTATATAATGCAATTACATCATCTTTTTTAAAACCTTGCTCTTGTAAGTATGCAGCGAATGTTTCGGCACTTTTATAAAATTCACTATAGGATAGCTTTGTCCCATCGTAAACTGTTGCAATCCCATTTGGTTGCTGCATAGCATATTTTTGTAGCATATCTGTCATTAACATCGTCATCATAAGCCCCCCAGATTATTAATATTCATGTCCTTCATAACATGTATAATTGTCTTGAAGATTCAGAAAATTACAATTATATTTTATCAATCTATGAAATTGTTGGCAATTTTTCTACACTTATTAGGCTCATTTTGTTAAATGCGGAAAAGTTGAATCGAGGGAGACAAATGACTCTTTGAGATTAGCAATTGGGGAATGCAGGCTAAATACATCGCGTCCTATGATAACGCCTTTGTGACCAATAGCTATTGCCCTAAGCGGCTCATCGGACGATTCTAGGAAAGCATACAGCTCAGAACGGGAATTAACTCGACGTTATGGTCATGTACCAACATATAATCCATATGTAACTAAATATATTTATACATTTTACTTTTCTATCAATTTCTGTTAGGTGTATGATATTTGTATAATGATTAACTTCTTTCAACAAGTGTCTTTTGAGCGAAAGTGTAGCTTTGTGAGATTACTTGTCAGTAGGTATCCACACATTTGCTGAAAGAAGTTAAAGCCCGGCAGATGTCACACAATTATGCCGAGGCATAATTAATGAAAGGCATGATTTAAAATGCTGTACGCACTTTTAGGAGATTTACATTCTAATATAGAAGATACTAAGGCGGTTCTAGCGCATATTAAGCAAACTGCGGAAGATGCAAAGGTATTGGGATTAGGTGATTTATACGAATGTACTGTAAGTAAGAAAAAGGCTCAAACAATGTCGGGTATACCGCTACAAAAAGCTGCAATAGTAGAAAATGATTTTGAAAATTTACTAACATTCCCCTCTATTCGTGGCAATCAGGAAGAGCGTATTACACGTGTAACTGGCATTGAACGATTTACACAGTTACCTGAAACTATGGAGATTGATGGTGCAACACTTATGCATGGACATCAATTTAAATGGAGTGTTACTTGGCAACCAACATTTCCGCCATTTACAAAATCGCTTCTTTTCTTCGGGCATAGTCATGAATCAGGTCTTTATCATCGCAATAAAAAGCTACCTATTCGTATTCGCTATGGCCAACCAATCGCATTACAAGAAAAGCAATACGGTATCAATGTTGGATCGGTTGTTGATCATCGAGAGTGGTGTCTTTACGATAGTAACAAACGAACAGTAACATTTATGCGCGCACCTTCTGTTGAGAATGCTTGATTATTTTTCATCAAGCGTTTGAGTTTTACTAAAAATACATCGTAGTCATAAAAAAACGCTAAAATCGACTTAGACTCTAGCGTTTTTTCACTTTGTAAATGTTCCGTTCAAACTAGCAATTCTCGCAATCCTTTAAGGCATCTAGTAATTTTTCCATTTCGCAAATACGATCGCACATAGTTTGAATCATATTTCGAAGGATTGGTATTAATTCTTGGCAAATACAGAACCTTAAAACGTTTTGCGCTAGTCGAACGCCCGCCTGATGGTGAACAATCATTGCTCGCAGAAAGTTTATATTAATATTATTGGAAACTGGCGGTAAACTCATTGCTTGGAACATAGCCGCAGTAATTTCCTTAAAAGCACACATATAATCGTACAATTCACATTCCGAATTTTGTACGATACAGCATCTATTTTGTATCGCTTCGAGGCATTCAACAGTCTCCGTACTTGTTGCTATTATTTCTAACGCGAGATTTTGTACAAGTATATTTGTCGTGTATCGCAAAACATTTTCCGACAATCTAATAGCAGCTACTTGATGCGGTAATATTTGCTTAATAAAATTATCTGAAATACTACATGTAATTGTCACATAGGTCATGCCCTGCATCATTTTATCGAGGATCCTTTGGTTTTCCTCTAAATAAACCTTTGTTACATTACTGAGTAAAACTGTTTTAGTCATTAGACACACTCCTTTCAGAGTAATATATGTCCGATAGGTTGTTGTGCGGTAGACAATTGTACCAACTGATCTCTATTGTTTTGTAACAGCATTAAAATATTTTTAACTTCTTTCTGCGAGTGTTTTCTGTAGTGACAGCGGCATTGTTTACCTGCGCGATAGCGAAGCGGCAGCGGCATTGTTTTTCTGCGCGATAGCGAAGCGGCAGCGCAATTATGTTGAGGCGAGGCATAATTGCTTGCACGAAGAACCAACAGAATCGTGGATAGAAGGACCGAAGTCGTGCATAGAACCAACTAAAATCGTGGATATGTTTAATCTTTTTTGTATGTATCCAGGCACTTTTGACAAATACATTGCTCTTTAGGTACTGCTTCAAGGATTTCTTTAGGGAAATTCTTTGTCATACACCAGCAATCCTTTTGCCCATTTACTACCCCACAATGATTATCTTGTCCACATAACGGGCAACGTTTTTCCTTCATTCGTACACCTCCATACATTTACTTTACATTGTAAAATAAAGTGAAGTTTTTATCAGTGATTTTTTCATCCTTACAAAATAAAAAGAGGAGTACTTTTTCATACTCCTCCCCAATTAGCTTATTGCTTTTTCCCATGAATCTGTTGCTTTACTTCTTCGACATCTGTATCACTATATATTTCCGTACCAGTCCCACCTCTTTGGGCTAGTAGCTTTTTCACTTCATTATAAGATAACCCACCTTCTGCATTTTTTCTTTTTACTTCATTAATATTTGTTCCAGCAGAAGTAAACTGAGCTTCATTATGATCAGCCATACAAATCCCTACCTTCTATAATTCATCCGGCTGCAATTCAATTAATTCATCGCCTTCTCGTTCTACTCTTTTATTGAGCTCTCTAACCGGTATAGGATCAACCGTTTGCATATCTTCGTGTAAATCGAAAAGACTTATATTATCAGAATCTACCATGTCTGGCTTATCCTTACTCGATAAGTTCATAAACATCTTTTTTTCATGTGGTATGTTTTTTTCTATGTCCATCATTACTCACTCCTTTACTTATAGCATGTGCAGTGTTGGACAAATTATGTGTCTTTCGTTTTCGAGCTTTTATCGATGCGATGATATTCAGATATTTGAATGACCCGAACATGTCTTGTATGCAGCTCATGATACATCCCTCTACTATCTGTAAAGGATATATATTGATCTCGTTCACTGCGAACTAATGCCTCTGCCTTTTCCTGTGATTCTATATGGATAAATCTCCTTACATAATGTAGTTCATCAAAAAAATAAGTAATTTTAAATTCTTTCATCTAGATCTCCTCGATTACTGGATATGGTTTGTTACTGCTTATCATGTCCAACTAACTGTAGTTGCTATCCTTATAAAAATATAAAGGTATTTTCTATTTCTTCGGCATAACCTGTATTAAAGCAACCACTTTATAGGAGGTGATGATTTTGATCCATACAGTTAGAGCAGGCGAAACCTTGTCCCAAATAGCGAGAAATTATCGTACGCCATTAGCGTCCATAATGGCTGCTAACCCAGGGCTAGATCCGAATGTACTTTATATAGGACAACAAATTGTTATACCTGGATTTCCTAATCCAAATACTATCCCTTATCGAATAGATATTTCTACTGAAAATCGATGGCTACGATTATATAAGGATAATGTTCTTCAAAAGCAATACCCAATAGCAGTCGGTAGGATGTTACATGATACACCTACTGGCCATTTTATAATCATTAATAAGGATCCAAATCCTGGTGGTCCGTTTGGGACAATGTGGATGAGTTTATCTAAAGAACATTACGGTATTCACGGAACTAATAATCCTAGCTCAATCGGTCATGCCGTTTCACGTGGCTGTATCCGCATGCATAATAAGGATGTCGAAGAGCTCGCCAGCATCGTTCCAATCGGTACTGGAGTTTTTATTCATCCATAAAAATCTGCCAGACTAAAAACATTCCTAGATTTATCGGAATGTTTTTTAGTTTTATCGGTACATTATGCTGATTTATCGGAATGTTTTTTAGTTTTATCGGTACATTATGCTGATTTATCGGAATAAAAAAAGCAACCTGAAACCTTCAGATTGCCATCATTTTATCAGCGATTTTTTGATGTTTATCAGCGATTTACCCGGTTTTATCAGCGATTCTTTGATGTTTATCAGCGATTTATCTGGTTTTATCAGCGATTCTTTGATGTTTATCAGCGATTTACTTAGTTTTATCAGCGATTCATCTTGCAAATTAACCTTCGCCTCTAGATTGTGCAAGCTTTGATAAATAGTATTGCTCCTCTCTTAGCATATGATCCGCCATTAGAGCTGTAAATGTACCTAATACTTCTGCACTTAACTCCATCTCCTCTAACTCCCGTAAAAAAGTTTTGAATAATCCCATTTCTATATCCACATCATGATTAAAGCGAGTTAATGCGGGGAATGAGTCTATATTTGAACGCAAATATCCTGTAAGCTCCACTGCCTTCAAATAAAATTGTTCAAAATGTTGAGCAAAGGTAGTACTTTTTTGCCTCAACCTTCTTTCTACACCATCCAGATCGTCATGAATGATACCTGCATGTCCTGATGCATCTAACAGCCAGAGTAAATGATGATGTAGCTCATGAAAGATTGGCGGGACTTCCCCCTTCTTCAGATAGCTAAGGACATTTTGATACTCCTCTAATTCATTCACCATATGATTAATAAAAGTAGGTGGTAGATGGATATTAATATTTCCCGTTAATTGCTTTCTAAGCAAATAAAATTTAAATTGCTTTAGTTGTTCTACAGCTTCATCGACTGTAAGTGAGAAGGACACCGCATTATTGGCATCTATCGAATTAACATAAGCAAGAAGCTGAGAAAATTTGAGAATAAATGCGCTCGCTCTTTTAATATCCTCTGTTTCCGATGGATACAAGGAATCATGAATAAATTGAGAATGATCTTTCAATATCCTTAACCAAAACCTATGTTCAAACACCGCATGTTGTAAGTAGTTCGACAACCAGTCATCCCCTTTATTCTTTACGTTCTTATATTCTATTCTTCATGAAAATCTAATATTAATGCTAAACCTAAAATTGTCTTTTCGTATAGGATGAAACGCTTAAAGCTATACTACTAATGCTGAATTTTCATTAAAGAAACATACTGAAAAATTAGGAGGGGATATGCTTGTCCACAAAAGACAATACATTATCGATTTTCGCCTTAGGAGGCATTAATGAGATTGGCAAAAATATGTATGTAGTACAGTACGGGAATGATATGTTAATTATCGACTGCGGCGCTAAATTTCCAGACGAAAGCCTACTAGGTATCGATTTAATAATTCCTGATATTACGTACCTACTGGAAAATAAGGAGAAAATCAAAGCATTAATTGTGACTCATGGACATGAGGATCATATCGGCGGTATCCCTTATCTGTTAAAAAAAATAAATGTCCCTATTTATGCAACACGTTTTACTCTTGGTTTAATCGAGCTAAAGCTGAAAGAACATAAGCTTTTAAGAGAGACTGAATTAATAGAAATTCGCTCCGATTCATCATTAAATTTCGGACAAGTTGATGTTGGTTTCTTTAGAACAAACCATAGTATACCTGATTGCTTAGGTATCGTTATAAATACACCCGAAGGAAATGTCGTACACACTGGAGATTTTAAATTTGATCTAACGCCTGTCAACAATCAGTTTGCAGATATTCATAAAATGTCCGAGATAGGATCAGAAGGGGTGCTAGTACTTATTTCTGAAAGTACGAATGCTGAACGACCTGGTTTAACTCCTTCAGAGAAGCTTGTCGGTGGTCATATAGAAGATGCATTTTTACATGCCGAGCGTAAAATTGTTATCTCTACTTTCGCTTCTAATGTTAATCGCATACAGCAAATTGTAGATGCAACGATTACGACAAATAGAAAGCTTGCCTTACTTGGTCGGAGTATGGTGAATGTTGTAGATGTTGCGCTTGAGCGAGGCTATTTAAACATTCCAGAGGATATGTTAATAGATGCTCGTGAAGTAAAATATCTTCCACCCGAGGAAGTTGTTGTGTTATGTACGGGAAGTCAAGGTGAGCCATTAGCTGCACTCTCTCGCTTAGCAAATGGAAATCATCGTGAAGTGAAAATTTTACCTGATGACACAGTTATATTAGCTTCATCCCCTATTCCTGGAAATGAAAAGGGTGTTTCACGGATTGTTGATAATTTATTCCAGCTAGGTGCAAAGGTTATTTATGGTTCGGCTAGTCATACAGGTATGCACGTTTCAGGTCATGGTTACCAGGAAGATTTAAAACTAATGCTGACGCTAATGAAGCCCAAATTTTTTATTCCGATTCATGGTGAATTCCGTATGTTACATCAGCACCGTTTGTTAGCTGAGTCCGTTGGTGTCAAAAGAGGGCATACGTTTATTATGAAAAACGGGGATGTTGTGGATATTGAACATGCAATGGCTAGGCAAACACGTAAAATCCCTTCAGGTGATACGTATGTCGACGGTATCGGTATTGGTGAAGTCGAAGGAATTGTTTTACGAGATCGCAAACAGCTATCAGAAGACGGCATGCTTGTTATCGTTATAACACTTAATAAAATAGATGGCACCTTCATTTCAGAACCGGATACAATTTCGCGAGGCTTTGTTTATGCCAAAGACTTTGAGGAGCTGTTAACGAAAGTAAATATTCTCGTCAAAGAAACGGTCAATGAGCTGCAGGAAGAAACTAAGCAGCCAATCCATGTCTTAAAAAGAGAAATGAAAAGAGCTGTCGGTCAATATCTATTTACACAAACAAAAAGAAAACCAATGATTTTACCAATAATTATCGAAATTTAACTCAGGCATATGTTTTATGTAACGGAAGCTGCAGATGTCTTTTGTATTAAAGCATAGCGACAGGTACACTTATACCTCGACATAATTGATAAAAGTCGGTGTGAAAGATGTTGACCTTTACACCGACTAAATTATTTTATCTAATTCCAGTGGAGATAAAGAACTGATTATTGTGCAATTTTATTAAAGCTCACCCTTAAAAATTTTATGTAGCATAACATCATAACGATGCTGAGCCTGATTAAACCCATGATGTAAACTTTTTGAGTGATTTTCAATTTGCATCGAGAAATTGTGAAAATTCTGTGGTAACACTTCTACAGCTGTCATTAAAGACTCTTTATTCTTTAATAAAAACTGAATCTTATTTAAAATTTGCACCATTTTTTGTTGGACAGCTAACATCGGGATATCTATAGGTATATCGTACAAATGATGCCATTCTTTATGAATTTGATACCATTTGAGAAAGTGTAATAAATAATCACTTAAAATAATTGTTTCATTTGGAATAATAGCGACGATATCATTTGCAATACACATTTCAGTTTCGCATTGATAAATATATTTATTTGCTTCCTTCAAATTAGCTTTCGTAAAAATGATGGTTTTAGCTGGTACTAGTGAACACTTTAAATGTTCTTTCAATGTAATATTAACTTTTGGTAATTGTTCAATATTACCATTTAGCATTAACTTTTTTAAATTTTCTGCTGTAATTAGGGGGACTCCGACGTTTGTAAAATACTTGTTCTTCGGTACTATTTTTCCCTCTTCTATTTTAGCAACTTCATCTAATCGATAACGCTTTACCATGCATGAATCCTCCAATCTCTAAAACAAGCTTCTAAGAATAAATCAACACCGTTTTACACATGGCTTTTCTCTCAATAAAAACTTACCATTAATCATTGTACCATTTTATTAGAACATTATCTCTATTATACCACTATAATGGTATAGGCATTTTTAATGTTTTTCACTAGCTTTTTACATAGAGGTGAATCATATGTCAGACTTTTTAAAGCTAGTAGGCGAACAACTCCGTATTATTAGGGTATCTAAAGGGCTTAGTCAGGAAGAAGTAGCAGAAAAAACGGGGAAACTAGGTTTTAGTAAAGGACGAATCTCAAACATTGAACACGGACAGTCTAATATCACATTAAGCACTTTAGAAACGCTAATGAAAGCATTAGATATTGCCCCTGAGGAGCTTTTTAATTTTCAAAAATTATCCGGTGTTACTGATATTGAAGAAAAGAATCTTATGCTTGATATACATCGATCAGTATTAAGGGAGCGCAATTTAGACGAAGTGAAATACGTAGTACGCATTACGAAGGATTTTTTAGATACTATTGATTCACAATCAAAGAAAAACAGCTCCAATAATCAATAACGTTGGAGCTGTTTGATGGCTAGCCAAAAATTATTTTTTCAACCAATATCATCCATTGGTGATGAACCTGTTTTAACCATATAAAAGATCCATTTAGTCTACAACCAAATGGATCTTTTTTTACATTCCAAACTTTTGACGATAGCCACATTTTCTGCATAGCTCTTCTACAGCTTCTCTACGTGAAAATCCGTCGACAATATTATTTGCCCGTTGTCCTTGAACAATGTCTGTAAAGGATTGCTCATTCACATTTCCCAAATTAATAACGCCCTCACCATCAAGACAGCAAGGCACTACTGTACCGTCCACTAAAATAGCGGCTTGGCTTCGTAGTGCATGGCAAAAGCCTTTGCCTTCATCCTCCGCTTCCAGTAAACTTGGCCACTTGAATTCATGATCCTGATTTAAATAAATATTATTAGCAATCTTTACACCTTTACCAGGCTGCACTTTTTCTTCGATGCGATAATCAAGATTATATTCATTTTCTAGAATTTCAAGCGTTTCACGATTTCTCCGTGCCGCAAGATCTGTTACATGATCCTTTTGTAAATTCCATAATCGATATGAAATAATCGTATTATAGTCTTTCGAAGCACGCACAAAATCTAATATATCCCCTAAATATTTCTCACGATTTTCCGATCCCTCATGACCGTCGAAACTATGCAAAGAAAAATTGATTTGGCGTAAGGCTGGTTTCCCTAGTATCTTTTCACGATTCTTTTTAATCAGTGTACCGTTCGTTGTAATGTTAACTTTAAAACCTTTCTCATGTGCTGCGTCAAGTAGCTGATCAATACGTGGGTGTAATAGTGGCTCTCCTTTTACATGCAAATAAATATATTTCGTATGAGGCCGTACTTCATCCAATATTTTATTAAATTGTTCTACTTTAATAAGTCCCTTTGCACGAGCAGTTGGTGGACAAAAGCTACATGCTAAATTACAGACACTCGTTATTTCTATATAAACCTTTTTAAATGTTCTCAACGTTATTTCACCGTTCCAGTTCTTCTTATATTCAAATCCTATTCATTTTATCAAATTTTACGATAAGGAACAGTTTTTCAGTCTCCATCCCCTCACATTATTTATACTTTTTAGGGCTACATGAACAAGTAAGCTAGAGAAAGATTAATAACATAATAGTAATGCTAAAATAAGGAGGTGAAAATTATGCCTGATAATGAACAATCAAAAGATCCATCTAAAAATCATATTACCATCCATCTTACTATTAATATTGGCAATAAAGAAATCCATTTTGAAAGAGCTGAAGGTGGAGGACAAATAAATAAGGATGTCGGTACTAAGGCCAACGAAGGCGGTCAAAATGCATAAATGGCAGTACTAGAAATACAAACCCCTAATTTGCTGATGGGAACGGCTGAAGCGGTATTGCTGGTGACAATAACGATGAAGCTTGCGGGCAACAAGGCATAAAAGTAAGAGACAGTAAAGTGAATCATAGTGAAAGTAGTGAAGATGAAAATAACAACGGAATAAAGTTTACCGCGCTCATCGAACGCCTCCAGGAAAACGCCTTGGTGGAACATAGGCGATGAACCTTGATTCTGGGCTGCAAAAAACTTCTATCTGCAGGGATATTTCATACCACAGATAGAAGTTTTTTCGTAATACCTCACACATTGCGTTTATAATTTTTTGTCCCATCATATGAATAAAGCATTGGCTTTCCATCCACATTTGTTTCTAGATGTACAGAACGACCCCATAGCTGATAAATATATGGCAAAACGTTTTCTAAATAGTGTGGATCGAGCTCCATCCCTTCATAGCCATGTACTAAATAGAGCTCTCCGTTTCGAAGGTAATCTCCATTTTTAACGACGATATATGGGAATCCCCCGTTTACACGCATCGATACAAGCTGATCTCGTACCATTTCATGCTCTTTATCTGTAATACGGTATTCACTGCCCTTTTTCTGGAACAAATATAGATCTTCTCGTTTCGCTAAATCCTTCGTTAAATAGTTACGGATAAAAGAGATATCAGATTCTATCTCTCTAACCTCAAACATTTTCTCTCGACCAGAGTTTGGCTGAACACCTCGCTTTCTCATCTCTTCCGTTGGATGATTATAGCGGTTCTCAATATCCTCAAAAATTTTCACACCAAGGTAATAAGGATTAATGGATGTTTTTGAAGGCTGCACAACACCTGCATTTAATTTCGCATATTCAATCGTTTCCGCTGTTGTTAGCTTAAGCTCACGCATGATGCGTTGATGCCAAAAGGAAGCCCAGCCCTCATTCATTATTTTTGTCTCTAATTGTGGCCAAAAATAAAGCATTTCCTCACGCATCATCGTTAATATATCTCGCTGCCAGTCCTCGAGCTCTCGACTATGCTCCTCTAAAAATAGCAATATATCTTTTTCTGGCTTTGGCGGGAAGTGCTTTATTTTTCGCCTTACCGATCTATACTCACTTTCCTTATCGTCTAAACGCCAAAGATCATCATACGGTGACTTTACTTGAGGATTTTCCTCTTCAAGGTCATCTTCGGTATCCCAAGACAATTTTGGTCGTAAAAGGGAAGGATCGATATGCTCCTGAATCGCTAAAACCGCATCTAGAAACTGTTCGACCTCTTCCTTTCCATATTCTCTTTCATAGCCAGCTATCCGTTCAGCTGTTGCAGTCATACTCTCCACCATATCTCTTCTAGTATTGGAGAAGCGTACATTATTTTTAAAGAAATCGCAGTGGGCCAATACATGCGCAATAATCAATTTATTTTGTGTTAACGTATTAGTATCAAGTAAAAATGCATAACAAGGGTTAGAGTTAATCACTAGCTCATAGATTTGACTTAGCCCTAAATCATATTGAAGCTTCATTTTGTGGAATTGTTTACCGAAGCTCCAATGTGAAAATCGAGTAGGCATACCATATGCGCCAAATGTATAAATAATATCTGCTGGACAAATTTCATAGCGCATTGGAAAGAAATCTAAGCCAAAGCTTGAGGCAATTTCTGTGATTTCATCAATTGCTCGTTCAAGCTCGTTCATCTCCACTTTTCCGCCTCCTCCTTAACATGATTTAAGATTCATCTTTTTTGAAAAAGCTCTTTAAGGCATCATACACATCGCCTTTTTTTCTCAAAATATGATATCTAAATTTAGGATCATCTATTTTTTTGTAAGTGTACATAAGTGTAGAAAAGCGGTTATGCTGATTGACTTCACCATATCCAAACATGCTCGATACATCCATTAACTCTCCTACTAGCTTCAAGCACTTTTCATTATCCATTGATATATTTTCACCATCTGAAAAATGTACTGGATAAATATTATAGCGAGCGGGATTATACTTATCCCGAATTAGTTCCAATGCCTTTATATAAGCAGATGAACAAATCGTTCCACCGCTTTCTCCCTTCGTAAAAAACTCCTCTTCTGTTACTACTTTCGCCTCAGTATGATGCGCAATAAACTCAATTTCCACTGTTTCATACTTGGAGCGCAAAAATTTGGTCATCCAAAAGAAGAAGCTCCTTGCGCAATATTTTTCGAAGGAGCCCATGGAGCCACTTGTATCCATCATGGCAAGGACCACTGCCTTCGATTCAGGTTTTTCCACTTCATCCCACGTTTTAAAACGCAGATCATCATTATGAATTGGCGTAATGTCTGGTTTTCCTTGCATCGCATTACGCTTTAGCGCATTAAGGATTGTGCGCTTTTTATCGACATTTCCCATTAAACCTTTTTTTCGAATATCGTTAAACTCAATTTTTTCCGTCTTAATATCCGCTTTTTCTTTTTGCTGTAGGTTTGGTAGCTCAAGCTCGTTAAATAACACATTTTGAACCTCTTCAATGCTTACTTCAGCTTCATAATAATCCTGACCTGGCTTGTCACCAGCTTCTTTTCCTTTACCATTAGCCTGATTACCTTTGCTGGGATCACGCGCAACCACATCACCTACATTACTGTCTCCTTGACCTTGCCCAACATGCTTGGAGTTATCATAGTTATATCGAATTTTATATTCATCAAGTGAACGTATCGGTATTTTAATTACCTCGCGACCATTGGACATGACAATACTTTCTTCACTAACTAAATCAGGTAAATTATTCTTAATAGCATCTTTTACTTTTTCCATATGCCGTTGCTGGTCCTGGTGCCCTTTACGATGGAGGGACCAATTTTCCTGAGAAATGGCAAAACGTTTATGATCGTTTTCAGTCATTTTTATCCTCACCCATCTATCAAATTCGCTTTTTCTATACTATGCTAGTCATTCGCTTTCTTGAACTTATATGAAGATAAAAGGAGTGCCCTAAAATGGGACACTCCTATTCATTCCTATCAATAGTCTTATAGTTTCCACTGAATAGGTCAAAGCACTAACGATTTAACAGACTACCAACATACTGCAATAATTCATTAGCAGACGTTGTATTATAGCCATGCTCATCAACAAGTCTTGCCACAACCTCATTAATCTTTTTCAGCTGTGATTCATCCGGCATTTTTGAAGATGTTGTAATTTTTACGACATCCTTAAGATCCGCAAATAATTTTTTCTGTATTGCTTCCCGTAATCTTTCATGAGAATTATAGTCAAAACGCTTACCTTTTCGAGCATAAGCAGAAATACGGATTAATATCTCCTCACGGAATGCTTTTTTTGCATTTTCCGAAATGCCTATTTGCTCTTCAATAGAGCGCATTAACTTTTCATCAGGATTCATTTCCTCACCAGTCAGTGGATCGAAAATTTTATTTTTATTACAAAACGCCTCTACATTATCGAGGTAATTATTCATCAATGTTTTCGCAGACTCTTCATACGAATAAACGAATGCTTTTTGCACTTCATTCTTGGCAATTTCATCGTACTCTCTTCGAGCAACTGCAATATAGTTCATATATTTTTCTCGATCTTCCTGAGAAATGGAAGCATGCTGGTCAAGCCCATCCTTTAGTGCACGTAGAACATCTAACGCATTAATAGATGGTATCTCTTTTCGGATAATAGCAGAAGAAATACGATTAATAATATACCGTGGATCAATACCGTTCATGCCTTCGTTCGGAAACTCTTTTTTAAGCTCCTCTAAGTCAACGGAATTAAATCCCTCCACATTTTCTCCGTCGTACAGTCGCATTTTTTTAATAAGATCCACACCTTGTTTTTTCGGTACTTCCAGCCTTGTTAGAACCGAAAAGATTGCTGCGGCCTTCAATGCATGCGGCGCAATATGCACATGTGACATATCGCTTTCTTTAATCATTTTTTCGTAAATCAATTCTTCCTGACTAACTTTTAAGTTATACGGAATCGGCATGACAATAATACGTGAATGTAACGCCTCATTCTTTTTATTTGAAATAAATGAACGATACTCCGTTTCGTTTGTATGCGCAACAATTAACTCATCTGCACTAATCAATGCAAATCGTCCTGCTTTAAAATTACCTTCCTGTGTTAAAGACAATAAATTCCATAAGAATTTTTCATCAAGCTTTAGCATTTCTTGGAACTCCATCATACCTCTGTTTGCCTTATTTAACTCACCATCAAAGCGATAAGCACGAGGGTCAGATTCTGAACCGAATTCTCCAATTGTTGAGAAATCAATACTACCTGTTAAATCGGCAATATCTTGCGATTTTGGATCTGACGGCGTAAATGTTCCTATGCCCACACGTTTGTCTTCAGAAAAAGTAATACGTTCAATCATCACATTTTCAATACGTCCATCGTACTCTTTTTCAAGACGCATCGTATTTAAAGGCGATAAGCTTCCTTCAATTCGTATACCATACTCCTCATAAAAATCATTACGCAAATGATGTGGAATTAAATGTAGAGGATCCTCATGCATTGGGCATCCCTTAATTGCGAAAACTGCACCTTCATCAGTTCTCGAAAAATGCTCGAGTCCACGTTTCAGCAAGGTTACTATTGTTGATTTACCACCACTTACTGGTCCCATTAATAACAAAATACGTTTTCTAACATCCAATCTTCGCGCTGCTGGATGGAAATATTCCTCCACCAGTCTTTCAATTGCTGTTTCAAGCCCAAAAATTTCTTGCCCAAAAAATTCATACATTTTTTGCCCATCGCGTTCCTCTACACCAGCACTTTTTATCATATTGTAGACGCGTGAATGGGCCGTTTGAGCAACTTCAGGTCTTTCCTTGACGATGTTTAAGTAATCTGCAAATGTACCTTCCCACTTTAGCCGATTTTCTTCTTCGCGATAGCTTTTCACTTTATCTAAAATGTTGATAGCCTTCCCTCCATTCAGGGCTTGATTTATAACATAGTATGAAGGAAATGACATTATGATACCCATTACTTTTTCTTTGTCGAAATTTCTTCTTATTGCCTTTAATTTTTTCCTCTGAAAAAAAGAAGTTTAAACGCTAACGATAAAATTAAACGTTTCGCCTTTCGTTTTTCGGCTTATTAGTTGATTGGAGTGGAGAGTGCGACTCTTGGGGATCAGCAATAGCGGAATGAAGGCATACATCCTGTTGCTGCCGCTACGTTTCACTTCGCTTTCGCACAAAAAACATCTGTTGCTGCCGCTACGTTGACACTTCGCTTTCGCACAAAAAACATCTGTTGCTGCCGCTACGTTGACACTTCGCTTTCGCACAAAAAACATCTGTTGCCCCAAGCGGCTCGTCGGACGGCCCCCCAGGAAGCTTTGCTCTGAGCGAAAGCGAAGCGGCCAGCCGGAACGAAAATCAACATTACGTGCGTCGTCTTTTACAAAAATTGCTCATTTCTACCGCTTCATTTTCCCACAAAAAGTGCTGAATGAAGATTAAAAATTCGGTTATTCTAACGTTAGAAAGGAGGTCCACTATTTGAATCGCCATTTTATATTCCTTTTATTATGGATGTTATTATGGAGTTTTACTCTCCCCTCTGTTGCTTTAGCAAAAGAAGAACCCACCCAAGAAGAAATTGTGCAACAACGTATGGCCTATTATGTACAATTTGATGAATTACTTATTCCATGGCATTTTTTGGCAGCCATTGATCAATATGAACGAAATTTACAATCCGTTCGTAAAGATATTCCGAAACGGGATGGTATCATTGCCATTCAATTTTCTGATGAATATTGGTCAGGTGCTTTAAATCCTGTACGAGATGATACTCGCCCAGAAACAATTAGTTACTTTGGCGGGATGGGACTAGATGGCAATGGTGACGGAGTTGCTAGCCCAAAGGATGATGCCGATATAATTTTCTCCATGGCTACATTTTTAAGTAAATTTGGAACAACTGATGAGGACTTTAAATTAGCTTTATGGGAATATTACGGAAGTGAACAGGCCGTAAATCAAATCTTCACCATTTCCAAAATGTATAGTCATTTCAAATCAACTGAGCTCGATGACCACACATTCCCAATCCCTACTAATTACGATTACAGTTATCGGAGTACATGGGGAGATAATAGGGGCTGGGGTGGACGCCGTATTCATGAAGGAACAGATATTTTCGCTAGCTATGGTACTCCCGTACTTTCTACCTCTTATGGAGTAGTGGAAATAAAGGGCTGGAACCAATTTGGTGGTTGGCGCATAGGAGTTCGCGATAATCATAACTCATATCATTATTATGCCCATCTTGGTAGTTATAATAAGAAGATTAATGTAGGCGACTTTGTCGAGCCTGGAACTGTTCTCGGTTATGTTGGTAGTTCTGGTTACGGTAAAGAAGGAACGTCCGGAAAATTCCCGCCTCATCTTCACTATGGCATATATAAGTTCAATGGCCGTACAGAATGGGCATTTGATCCATATCCTTCATTACTACAATGGGAACGACTAGCTAAAAAAGCAAAACAACAATAATGACCAGCTGAAAAATGGCGAGATGAAGATGTGTTTTCTTTTCTGATTTGAGAGCGCTTGGTGCACTTGTGCAGCAAGTGCTTTTTCTTAAATAGGAAAAAATACATAAAAACAATAAAAAAAATCCATAATTGCGCATAAGACACTATATTTTTAACTACCTCCCCCATTAACACCAAAATATTTTTGTACTAAAAAACTATTTTTCACTTTTCCAATAAAAGGGCTTATTTATCTAAAGAATTAGTTATAAAATAATATTTGTACTATAACAACTTTATAGACCATTTAGCAAAGGGTGGGAAAAGATGAAAGGTATTTTTCAGTTTAAAACACTTAAAGCTCGAATATTAAGTGCATTTCTTCTTTTATTAGTATTAGTGGTTTGTTTTACAGCCTATTCTTATATTTCTAATAATAAGATGGAAAAACAAGCAGAAGGTTTAGTAAAAGAAGATTTACAAGTCTTAACGGCAAGTAAAAATTTAGCAATGTCTATGAGCGTTCGTCTCTCTGCAGCTTTAAGTTATGTTGTATCTGGTGATGAAAAATACATAGAAACGTTTAATGAATATCGTAAAATCGCAGAGGAAAATTACAGTATTGTAGAGAAATACGAAAATACACCTGAGCGTGATGCGCTAGTAGAAATGGCACGTACATGGAGCAATCGCGTTAACACCGAAGTATTCGATGTTTATAAAAAAGGTGATAGAGAATTAGCATTAAAAAATTTAACAGCTATGAATAATCTTGTAACCGAAGTTCGTATTGGTTATGAAGACTTAGCCAATAAACGCTCGGATGCCATTACTACGGTAGGTGATGACGTAGTATCCACAAGTTTAAGCAATAAAACAGTTGGACTGATTGTTAGCATCGTATTGACAATCGCAGGTGTCCTAATCGCTATTATCACTGCTAGAGATATTTCTAAGCCTATTACAATTGTCACAAAGCGTATGAGTGAATTAGCGGATGGCAATTTACAACATGAACTACTTCCAGTAACTCATCGTGATGAGATTGGTCAATTAATGCTTTCCGCCAATGAAATGAATGAAAAATTAAAGCAAACGATTAGCTCAATCTATACCATTTCCGAAACAGTAGCAGCGAGTAGCGAGGAGCTTGCCCAATCTTCGAATGAAGTGCAAACAGGTACAGAACAAATTACCGTGACTATGCAGGAGCTAGCCTCTGGCACAGAAACGCAAGCATCTACAGCAGGTGATTTAGCCGGAACAATGTCTTCTTTCCAACGTAGTATTCACGAAACAACACAGGAAGGCATTAAATTAAAAGAACATTCAAGTCATGTACAAGAACTAACAACAACTGGTAAAGACTTAATGATACAGTCAACACAACAAATGGCAGCTATTAATGAGATTGTGTTAAATTCAGTGAAAAAAGTTGAAGGCTTGAATGTGCAGTCTGCTGAAATTTCCAAACTTGTTTCTGTCATTGATGACATCTCAAATCAAACAAATTTACTTGCCTTAAACGCTGCCATCGAAGCGGCTCGCGCAGGAGAGCATGGTAAAGGTTTTGCAGTTGTAGCTGATGAAGTTCGTAAACTGGCAGAACAAGTACAATTCTCTGTCACTGATATTTCAACAATCGTCAACCGTATTCAAGGAGAAACTGGCAACGTAACAGCTGCTCTGCAATCCGGCTATGAGGAAGTAAAAAGAGGAAACGCCCAACTAAATCAAACAAACGAAACATTTGACCAAATTTCGGAAGCCGTTGAAGAAATGATCCTTAACATAAATACCATTTCAGGCAATCTTAATAAAGTTGCTCAAAATTCCGAGTCTATCAATGTCTCTATTGATGAAATGGCTTCTATTTCTCAAGAGTCTGCAGCTGGTGTAGAACAAACAACAGCAACAGTAGAGGAAACTGCCGCTACTATGGAGGAAATTTCAAGAAGTGCAAATCAACTCGCTAGTATGGCTGAAGAGCTAAATATCCAATTACAGCAATTTAAAATTTAAAGTACCGGTTCTTAATTTGGGGAATGTGAACGTGTTAGGTTTTTAACAGAGATTTCTTTGTACCCCGAGCAGTTTGGGACACTTACTTAAGGTTTAAAATATCAATCTATAAAAAAGCTATCTCGACATTACGTTCGAGATAGCTTTCATTTCTACATATTAATTTATTGCCACTGTCTAATGGGTACCCTTTCAAGCTCATAACGTTTGATAATAACACTGATCTTCTGAAACCATTCCTCACATAACTGTAATGCTTCTTGATACTCATCCTCTTCTCTTGATATAGGCTCACCATCATCGAGAAAATCATATTCTAGAATAGGATCAGATAAGTTATCAGCTACAATTTTCAACGTCAATTGAGACACAGCGGTATCCTCAAGGTCCTCATCATCGAACTCCTCTTCTATATCCAGATCTTCACCAAGTAATGAACCACCTATTAAACTATTGCTAGTCCTAGCAATATACATGTCGTCCTCTACTATAGCAACTTCATATATTTTATTGAATGGGATTTCTTTTTTAATCAAATCTTCTTCTAAATTTTCTCTACTTACGAGAAAAAGTGTATTTGTTAGTTCATTTAGTAATAAAGCATTTAAACAATCATTTGAGATGATGCAATGCGTATGAGGGATAGCCATAAGCTCCTCCTCACTCGCCTCTTTCATTTCATTTAATCTATCGTTATAGATATACCATTCTTTAACATATTGAATAATTCCTGCTATTAATACTCCTAAACCAATTAAAAAATAGATGTTGCTAAAGATAGCCGCTTCGACTAACTTTGCTAGTAATAAATAGGTCATTCCTAGAAATATAAGAAAAAAGGTTTTCATCCATATCCCACCCTCAAAAAGATAATCGATAGGTTTATTTCATCCATGTTAATAGAAATTTTATTCTAACGATTATCTTTTCATTCTTAATTTCTGCGGGAATCCGTTCTTCTGTCATTAGAATGGAGGATATCTTGATTGCCCCATCACGTACAGCCTTATTATCTATGTGAAAACTTACTTTTTTTTGGCCAAAACAGCTAGTGTTATTTTCCGCATAAAAAAACATGAGGGCATTGAAAATCAATGCCCTCATATTTCCGTTTTTATTTATCAATAATTATCAATTTGAATGTTCCTTTAATTCCTCTTTACTGCCTACATTGTCTAAAGTCTTATCTTTTTCAATTTTATGCATCTCGAGAACATGTTGTGAAGGTGGAATAATCAAACTAACAATAACAATTGTAATACCTGTGATCACAACGCCTGAGAAAACAGGTGCCTGCCACAGCTCATTTAATAAACCTAAAAACCCCTCTGATTGGATAGGAAGACTAGGCACATGTGTTAAAGATGTAAGAATGTAATAAACTAACCCGACAGATATACTCGCCCAAACTGCCGGTGTACTTACTCGCTTCCAAAACGGCCCTAAAACGATTGGCCAGAAAATTGTCACGAATATAATATCCCATGCCAAATATGCTAAATCAATTACTTTCTGGAAGCTGACCGCTAGAACTAAACCTAGCAAAGCGCTTAAAATAATAATAAGTCTTGAAAATCTTAATAGTTTTTTAGGATCTGGGTTACGATTAATAAAGTCTAAATAAATGTTTTTCGTAACAATTCCTGAAGTTGCAACATAACACGCGGCTACAGTAGACATCCCCATCGCTGCCATTGCTGTTAAAAAGATGGCTGCTAATAACGGTGGGAAATATCCTTGAGCAAAAGCAAGCATTAATGTCTCTGGATTTGTGCTACCAGGATAAATCGTTTTGAACGCTTCTCCTAACATACCCGGAATCCAGCTGATCGCGATAATAATAGTTCCAGCTATAATCATACTGCGCTGTGCTACTTTTGGACTTTTAGCCGCGGCTACCCTTTGTCCTAAGTCCACTGCCGGAATATCACCAAGTGCTAACACAAGATATAGCGTCCAAAACTCTGCTCCAGCCTTATTGAAGAGTTCACTAATATTCCACCACTCCGGGTTAAATGTTACATCAGGGTAATAGAATAAGATAAAAATTGTGATCCCTACTATACCTGCTACTGCCAGTGCCCCCTGAACAATTTCCGTATAGGCTACAGCCCATAGGCCACCAATTACAGAATATAAGGCAGTTAATGATACAAAAAGTAATGCTGCTGGAATGAAATCAATTTGCAACAGCTGCTGAATAATATACGTACCACCAACTGTTAACGCAGCAGCATTAAAGACTCCAAAGGCAATTGCCATGACGACGCCTGTATAAGCACCTAGCTTTTTACTGCCATATCTTAATCCATAGTAATCTGCCAATGTCCAGCCCTTTAATCTACGTAATGGCTTCGTCCAAATGAGTGCTCCAAGAATCATACAAGTCCCTAAACCGCCCATTGTCGCTGACCCTTCAAAGCCGCCACTTGTGTAACCAGAACCCACTGCTGCAAAGAAGAATGGGGCTGCTAATAAGGCAGCCACTAGACTTCCTGTGACAACAGATAAAGGCATGCTCCACCCAGCAACAATTAAATCCTCCGCAGTATTAACTCGTTTGTATCCTTTATATCCAATGTAATAAATAAAAATTAAGTATAAGCTAAAGATGATTATATTTAACATAGTATTGCTCCTCAGTTTTTCACATTAACCGTTCATAACGACTCCGCCATTTGGTGTTAATATTTGACCCGTATAGAAATTCGCATTTTCTGAAGCTAAAAATAATACGGTCTTTGCGATTTCTTCTGGTTGAGCCAATCGTTTTAACGGATATTTAGCAGACTCTTCCTCAACATAATTTTCTCCAAATTCCTTTAGGATGTCTGTAAATGTACCACTAGGAGCTACTGCATTGACTAGTATAGAAGGTGCCAACTCACGTGCTAAAGCCTTCGTAAATGCATTAATACCACCCTTTGCAGCAGAATAATGCGTAAATTCCTCACAACCTAAACTACCAATATCAGAAGAAATATTAATCATTTTTCCGTTGTTTCGTTCTTTCATTCTTTTTGCTGCTTCTCGACAATTGTAGAAACAACCATATAGATGAACTTTGATCATTTTATCCCACTGCTCATCTGTTAAATCCGTAATGCTTGAAGCCTGCGCGAACCCAGCATTATTGACAAGAACATCAATTTCGCCTAACTGTTTGTCCATATATTGATACATAGCTTGAACTTGTTGAGAATTCGATACATCTGCTTTATATTTTATAGCCTGTACACCAAACTTTTCTGCTTGCGCACGAACCTCCTCTGCCTCGTTTTCATCACCAATATAATTGATACATATATTGGCCCCATGCTCGGCAAAGCCCAAAGCAATGGCTTTGCCGATTCCTTTACTTGAACCCGTAATTAGTACATTTTTTCCTTTAAAATTAATGTCCATTATTGATCATTCTCCAATTTGAATTTTGCTACAAGTACTTGCAATTCTTCTGCTGTTTTTCCTAATGAAGAAGATGCTTCTTTCACCTCTTGCATGGTCGTCAATTGCTCTTGCGTTGCACTTGACACATTCGCCGAGAATTCAGAAGACTGCTCCGCAGATTGCTTAATATTATTGACAGATGCTGCTACTTCCTCCGAAGAAGCTGAAATTTGTTGAGATGCAGCTGAAATTTCGCGTATCTGACTGGCAACTTCTTCTGATGAAGTGAGAATTTCTTTAAAGATTTCCCCTACTTCGTTTGTAAACTCCATACCAGCCTTTACATCTTCTTTCCCTTTTTCCATAACAGTGATAGAGGCATTTGAATCAGCTTGTATTGTACTAATTAAATTGTATATTTCCGTCGCAGACTGTGATGATTGTTCCGCTAATCGTCTAACCTCATCAGCGACAACCGCGAAGCCTTTGCCATGCTCTCCTGCTCTAGCAGCTTCGATTGCCGCATTCAAAGCTAGTAAATTTGTTTGATCGGCTATGGCTGTAATAAGATTTACGATATCACTAATTTTTTTCGTATTGAGATGTAATCCATTTATTGTTGTACCGATTTGTTCAACAGAATCATTAATCAACTCCATTTGTGCAATGACCTGCTGAACAACATGATTTCCACGTTCTGAAGCTTGAGAAGCAGAAATAGATGATTCGGCTGCCGTATTAGCAGAGTCAGCAATTTGCTGGATGCCTGTCGCTGTTTCCTCCATAGCAGCAGCCGTTTCCTCAGTCATAACCATTGAAGCCTCAGCGTTTTGCGTGATTTGTCCCATGTCTTGGGCAATAATTGTTGAGCTGTTATATGTTTCTGCTGCATTAATAGTTAGCTGATTAGCAGCTGAAGAAACGTTGTCAGATGTATTTCTAATATTTAAAATAATATGTTGTAAATTGGAAACCATCGTTTGAATAGATTTAGATAAATTTCCGATTTCGTCCTTCGTTATTTCTAAATCTACATTTATTAATTGTCCATTCGCTACTTGATTTGCAGCGTTCACTACTTTCTTAAGTGGTTTTAATAGACGATCAATAATTATGTAGAGTAAAACTAATAGAAGTAAAATTCCAATAACAGCTAGAACGATTTGTTTTATGACACTTGTTTTAATGATTGTATTTATGTAGTCCGCAGAATAATCAATACCTAATAAAGCAATGAGCTTGCCATTGTCATCATTAATAGGGGTAAACACAGTTCGCCATGAACCATAAGGATCTTCGAAAATATCAGTTACAGCAGTGCTATTATTTTTAATTGCCAATTTAGCCGTTTTTACATGTTCATCTGCTAAATCAGTAAAGATTTCACCCGCTTCATAGACCTCGTTCAAATTAGATGTATAGCCGATCGGGTTAACGCCATCTGCGTCCTTCACATCCCAAATATAGCTCCAACTCATAATACCTTGTTCTTCTTGAATCTTATCGAGTTGCTTTTGAATTTTTTTAAATTTAGCATTCGTCTCTCCCTTTTCAGTCAATAAATCTTTAACATCATTCCTATCAAGATTCATAGCTGTCAATAAACCAACACTTTTCAACTCTTGCTCTAAATCAACAGACATTCGATTGTTTAATTCTCTAATACTTTGTGTAGTAATAATAGCAATTAGAAGCAAAACAATAATAGAAACCGTTAGTAAAAGTTTGCTTTTTAATGAAACATTTTTAAACAACTTCATGATTATTACTTCCTCCTTGATCGTATTTTGGGCAAAAAAAATAACCTATTTCAAAAGAAATAGGCATCAAAGAATATGACTAGCTATAGATGTACTTAACTAGTACTCCTTTGCAGCTCAGCCATCATAGTATTCATTACCTTAGACCTGTAGCTTTGCGTCTCTACCTTTCAGCAGATTTGCCCATCTTTTTCCTCCTCAAATTAACACAATGGGTAAAAGTAGTCAATGTAACTAGATAAAAAAACACATAATATTTACTATTTTACCAATTCAATAAAATGAATAATATTACACAATTTTCTCGGCACATCCACAATTCTCTTCAGGGAAATAAAAAACAGCTACAACGCAAAATTGTAGCTGCTACTATAATTTTTAAATAATCAATTACCCCTAAATGATTATTATTTTAGTGTCATGTATAAAACCGACGGTATAAATGCTAAAGCAAACATGCAGGAATACCACATAGATGTACGGCGTAATGAAAAACGAACTTGTTTCTTTTCTGCATAAAAAATGTCTAACATTACTGAAGCAACAACAAGCGGAATCGTAACACATGCGAAAGCAACTAATAAAATGTTTAATCCAAACATAAAAGCACCCCTCTGTTCGTGAACATTTATTTTTCCTCTTTGTGACAACTTTATGTATTTTTAGTGTACACAATTCCGTCACAAATTGTCAACTATATCCAACTAAGAAAAATGCGCTTTTTGCAGAATATTTTTATCACAACGAGTATTTTTACGTAAAATTTTTCACAAAAAACAACTGCAAAATTGCAGTTGCTTTGTTAATCATTAATCTATTAGTTTTTCTTTAAAATTCATACTTGACAATCCACAGTGAATGTTATTTTAATTTCTATACTTATCTGTCAGCCCTCTTAAAAAATTTCTCACAAAGCGATCGCCACATTCTTTATAGTTACGATGACTTGGATTTCTTAAAATAGCACCTAATTCGCCTTTCGAAACGCTAACGCCTCCATCATATAAAATATCGAGCATCTCCTCACTCGTTAAGGCTAACGCAATCTTCACTTTCTTTAATAGCATATTATTAGGGCTTTCTTTTCCTGAAACAGGTAGTGGTCCTTCTGCTTGACCTGGCTTAGGCTTTTGCGGACCTCGTTTAAATGTAATAAATCCATTTAAAAAAGCCTCTAACATTTTATTATTACATTTAATGTATTCTTCTGGTGCTTCTTCCTCATCATAAACTTTAATGAGCATGTTCAATACTTCTTCTTTCGTATAGTCCATGCCACCTAGCTGAAAAATTTTAACCATATCTGTATTTTTGATATCTAATGCATATCTTAAACGAATTAAAATATCATTGTTCGTCATTTTAACAACCTCCATTTTTAACGGTAAAAGCGCTTCTAATAATCCTATCCTAATTGAAGCATTACTTTATTATAGCAGAGACATTCACAATTTTAGTTAGCTTTCCAAAAGTTACTTTACTATAGTATTTAGAATGTGCATTTTATTTTTTAACATGTATGATTAGCTAACTCTCGACCATTCTAATCACAAGGAGGTGAGATAAATGGCTAATCGTAGTTCAAATAAGCTTCTAGTTCCCGGTGTACATGAAGCCGTTAATCAATTGAAATATGAAATCGCACAAGAATTTAATGTACAATTAGGGCCAGAAGCCTCTTCTCGTGCAAACGGTTCAGTCGGGGGGGAAATAACAAAACGCCTCGTAGAAATGGCTGAAAAACGTTCAAAAGGTTTATTATAATAATAAAATTAAAAAAGAACGAATCGCTTTTTTTAAATTGGCATTCGTTCTTTCATGTTTTAACTTCTTTCAGCATGTGTCTTTAAACATCTGTACCTGCCGCTACGCTTCCGGTCAAAAACATCCGCTGAAAGAGGTTAAAGCCTCCGGGAGATGTCACGGAATCGGAAAGAAGTTCTTAGAGAATGTCAGCGCATCCATGCGATAACAGCTAACTGACCTGCAACTGACCTGCATCGTGCTGTTGCTGACGCAGCGTTAGCACTACGCTTTTGCGCAAAAAACATCTGCAGGCCTAAGCACAAAGCCGATTCCAGACACAATTATGCCAAGGCATCATTGATTTATTTAATTCCAACCGGTTGTAAAGCCTCGCTTGCCCCTTTTTTTAGAGTAAGCATCACGATAAAGGAAATACAATATAGGGCAGCTAAATAGATCATAACGACCGTCATATCATAACTTTGAAGAATATAGCCGACAAAGATTGGTGAAAATCCTCCAATTGCTCTACCAAAGTTAAAAATCGTATTTGTTGCTGTACTACGAATTTGCACCGGATAGAAGCTACTAATTAAAGCTCCATACCCTGCGAACATCCCGTTTGAGAAAAAGCCGACAATTGCACCACCTAATAAAATTGCGAAACTACCTGTGGCATAGGCATATAAAAACACTGCACATGCAGAGGTAAGTAAAAAGATTCCGAATGCACGCTTTGCGCCAAATCGGTCCATAACTCGCCCAAATGTTAGCATCCCAATAATCATGCCAACTGCTGTGCTAATTGTCCAAAGTGCCGAGCTTGAAACGGATAGACCTTGAGATTTTTGCAACATAGATGGCAACCAAATCATTAAGCCATTGTAACCAGCAATTTGAACAGTTGCCATAACGATTAATGATATTGTCGTCATCGAAGTTCGAGGAGTTTCAAATAGCTGCACCAACTTACCTTTTTCATGTTGCTTATCGATTTTTTTATTTTTCTGAGCAGCCACCCACTCTGGTGATTCCTCAAGATTTTTTCGCACAATGAATGCGAAAATGACAGGTAACACTCCCACAAAGAATAAAGCTCTCCATCCTAAAGTCGGAAGAATAACGGCACTTAGTAACGCTGCTAAAATAACTCCATATTGAGCACCTACACTAACATAGGAAGAGGCTCTTCCTTGCTTATTCTTCGGCCAAGCCTCGGCAACAAGAGCCATACCAATACCGTATTCGCCCCCTGCACCAAGACCAGCGATAAATCTATACATATAAATTTGTTCAATATTTGTTGCCAATCCAGTTAAAGCTGTACCAAGCGCAAACAACAAGACGGTATAAGTAAATACTTTTACTCGCCCATACTTATCAGCTAAAACCCCGAAAATAATGCCACCTAACAGCATACCAATATTCGTTACGGAAGAAATGAGCCCACCTGTTGCGAAATCAATGTTAAATTCCGAAATAATCATTGTCATCGCAAAGGAGATAAACATAATGTCCATCCCTTCCAACGTTAAACCAGCTACTGAAGCTACCACTGTTTTCTTACGATAATCCATCTTTACAATCCTCCAGTTTCTTGTTGATAAAAAGCTCTTTTTGAGGGAATGGATTATACAATTCTTGTCCATTCTCTTTTGAAGCCTCACGGGACTCCATTAAAAGAGGTTGAATGCAAAATAAAAGCCCTCCTGTCACAGAGGACAAAAGGGCATGCCAAATCAAAGATATTATTAGCCTTAAAATATCAAGTAGCCCTTTTCAGCCTCTCTGGACCGTATTAAAGGAAATTTATTTCGTTCTTTTATGTTGTTCTACATTTTATAAGTTTATTATAAAAAAAGCAATGCTTTATAGTAGAAAAAATTACCTTCTAGTTAGATAGGAGGCCATTTTCATCTATAAAAAAAAAGTCTTCAGACTGTACAACAGTATACCCATAGCGCTCCAAGTTTTCTTGAATAAGCGCACTTAATTCAGTATCGTCTTCAATAAGCATAAGTTTGTACATCGTTAATTCTCCTTTTGGGCAATGGGTAACAGGCTATTTTAGAAAGAGTTATTTAAAGCACTCAAAATATTATTACATATAATACCATTTTATGATATATAATGTATAGATATCGCATAGCAACCTTCTAAACTGCGAAATCCCATACTACGAGGAGGATTATTTTGGGCCAATCATCAACAGAAATTTTCATACGTAATTTCGAACATGGAGACATGCCTTTACTTAGAGAATTGTACCAATCTGTAACAGCAAAAGAAAATGCGACATTTTGGTGGGTCGGAGACGAAGATAATTGGCGTAACGTTTATTGCGCATTTGAAAATGGGAAAATGGTCGCTAAGGGGCAAGTTAGCATCATTAACGTTGTACCCCCCGGTCGTTCAATAGAGAATAACCACTCAATATACGTTAATCTTAAAACCATTTCTGACAGAGAACATGACATTGCTCTGCTCGATAAAGTCTATCAATATCTTTTTACAAGAGCACAACAATTAAAGGAAACTTTGCCTAAAGAATATGGAACAATTCTTTGCGTTGGTAACGACTCAGAAGAAACTGCAAACAATCAGTTTTTTATCCAAAAAGGCTACCTCCCTTTAAATAGCCTATATCGTATGAATCGTGATTTGAATAAACCTATTCCTGCATTAACATTACAAGAAGAATTTCAATTCTCACACTGGAAGATGGAGACATCTAGCGAGGAAAGAGATTATCTCGATATAGAAGCCGAAATTTGGCCAGACACTCCACTTGGTCTAAATAGATTATCTGAATACAAGAACAACAAGCTATGGACATCCATGGTCATATGTCAAACAGACGTTATAATTGGCGGACTGATGGCATGGCAAGAAGAAGACTACGGTGTAATAGAGGACGTTTTTGTTCGTGAACCATGGAGAAAGCGAGGTATAGCCAAGTATTTACTTACACAGGCTTTAAAATATCTTAAATCTCATCAGTTACAAAATGCTACTCTCATGGTATTAACTACAAATAAGTCAGCTTTATCTCTATACGAATCTGTTGGCTTTTATACGGATAAAGAAGAGATAAGATACTTTACAAAACTGAATTAGGCAACAAAAAAGAGGGGTTCTTTTCCCCTCTTTGTTATCTACCGTTCATCATCATCAACATTATTTGATTCAAAGTTATCAAGCAACGCACGCACTTCATCTGTTGACTTCGTGTTCATCAATTGATTTCTTAATTCACCAGCTCCACGGAAACCTTTAACATAAATTTTGAAAAAGCGATGAAGCCCAGAGATTGAACGTGGTAGTACTTCTGCATATTGATCTTGAAGATCAAGCTGCAGTCTTAAAAGATCAAGATACTCTTTACTACTATGCTCTTTCGGCTCTTTTTCAAAAGCAAATGGATTTTTAAAAATACCTCGCCCAATCATAACGCCATCAATACCATATTGTTCAGCAAGCTGTTGCCCAGTTTGACGGTCCGGAATGTCTCCATTGATTGTTAGCAACGTATTTGGTGCAATACGGTCACGCAATTTTTTGATTTCCGGAATTAGCTCCCAATGCGCATCTACTTGGCTCATTTCCTTTCTTGTACGCAAATGAATAGAAAGGTTCGCAATATCCTGCTTTAAAATATGCGTTAGCCACTCCTCCCACTCATCTACCTCTTTAAAGCCAAGTCGTGTTTTCACGCTGACAGGTAGTCCTCCTGCTTTTGCTGCTTGAATAAGCTCTGCCGCAACGTCTGGACGCAGAATAAGGCCACTACCTTTCCCTCTCGATGCCACATTCGGTACAGGACAACCCATATTAATATCGATGCCTTTAAAGCCTAGCTCCGCCATACCAATACTCATTTGACGAAAATATTCGGGATTATCCCCCCAAATATGTGCCACCATTGGCTGTTCATCTTCTGTAAAAATTAAACGACCACGCACACTTTTCATACCCTCTGGATGACAATAGCTATCCGAGTTTGTAAACTCTGTGAAAAATACGTCCGGTCGACCGGCTTCACTTACTACATGACGAAAAACAACATCCGTCACATCTTCCATTGGTGCAAGTACAAAAAATGGTCGCGGTAAGTCACGCCAAAAATTATCTATCATGTCAAACTCAAATCCTCTCAACTTCAAGCTCTCGATCAAAATATATGAAGCCAAATGTTCTACTTCTTTTACACTTATATCATGCTCAATAACTGATTATCAAACACAAATACATTTGGCATTTATAATTTGTGAAAGTCGGTAATGTTTATTTTCATTCACATATATCAAAAGTAACCTCTTCTATTCAAGCATAAAATTCAACCAAAACCCTTCCATGCTTACACAAAAAGGATGGAATATTCACTCCATCCTTTCAGAGTTCTATCATTTACTAATCAATCACCCGAGCAACATCCCTACCACAAGTCTTGCATTTCCCCTTCAATACAGGGGCATATTCTCCCTCTTGTATCGTGTACTTCACAATTGTCGTTACACCACAATTGCCACAAAATACGTTTTTCACGAGCATTTCTCTAATATCTTTCGGGATTGAGAGCCATTTTTTTGCTGCGTCCATTATGATCACTCCTTTAGAGTTAGTTCCGTAACAACCTCCACATGCGTCGAATGTGGGAACATATCTACAGGTTGAATCTCCTGCGTTTGATAGCCTCCATTCTCTAAAATTCGAAGGTCACGTGCTAATGTAGCTGGGTTACAGGACACATACACAACACGCTTAGGACGTTGCTCTAAAATCGTCTGAAGAAGAGCCTCATCGCAGCCTTTGCGTGGTGGGTCAACTACTAAAACGTCCGCTTCTTTACCTTCCTTATACCAGCGTGGAATAACTTCCTCTGCTGGCCCAGCCTCGAAATACGTGTTCGTAAAGCCATTTAGTGCTGCATTGCGTTTTGCATCTTCAATCGCTTGTGGGACAATTTCAACCCCCATAACAGCCTTTGCTTTTTGTGCAAGGAATAAAGAAATTGTGCCGATACCACAGTATGCATCAATTACTCGTTCATCACCCTGCAAGTTAGCGTAGTCTAATGCTTGTTTGTATAGAACTTCCGTTTGCTCAGGGTTTACTTGGTAAAATGAACGGGCTGAAATTTCAAAGCGAACATCGCCAATTGTATCAATAATAACGTCCTTGCCCCACAGATTTACGGTTGCATCACCGAAAATAACGTTCGTTTTGTCGCTATTAACGTTTTGCATAATGGATGTAACATTCGGGACAAGCTTCTGGATTGTCGCAACAGCGGCTTCTTTTTGCGGGAATTTTTTCTTTTTAGTTACGACAACAACCATCACTTCACCAGTTGCTCGTGCTTTACGAATAACTACGTGGCGTAGCATTCCCTCATGTGTTTGCTCGTTGTATGGTCGAATACCGATTGCCGCTAATTCCTTTTTCAAACCTGCAAGAATAGCGTCCGCTTCTCCAGTCTGAATTAAGCATCGCTCCATATCCACAATACTATGAGACTTCGTTTTGTAGAAACCAGCAATTGCTTGTCCTGCTTCATTTGAGGAGAAAGGTATTTGCGCTTTATTACGATAATGCCAAGGCTCTTCCATGCCCTTCACTGGTAGAACAGGCGCGTTAATTTTACCAATGCGCTGCATGACATTACGCACCATGTTTTCTTTCCATTTTAACTGTCCTTCATAAGACAGGTGCTGTAATTGGCAGCCGCCACATTGTTTGAAATATTCACAAGGCGCATCTACACGATCTGATGATGGCTCGAGAATTTCTACGACCTTCGCAAAGCCATAGTTTTTTAACGTTTTTACAACATGTATTTCCGCCGTTTCACTAGGAAGTGCACCTTGGATAAATAATGGATAGCCATCGACCTTTGCGACGCCATTGCCATCATGTGTTAAATCTTCTATATAAACTGTTAGTCGGTCATTCTTTTTCACGGGTGCTGACATTCGTACATCCTCCATTTCAATCTCTTTATTGTAGCATGTTGAGGCGGATGAAAAAAGAACAAGGCTTCATATTAACGGCTCAAATGTGGTCGACTCCTCTTCTAACTGATCAGAAATCACTTCAAACTGATCACCTTTACACGAGTAGAAAAAAGAGCCGCTATTCGCGACTCTTCCCCTCTTTCCTTACTGTATGGTAATCTCTAGGTGCCCACCAGAAAGCAGCAACTACACCTAGGATGACGACTATAAATGGTGCATAAAAAATCAAAAAGCTTGTCATAGTTGTATCCCTCCTATGCGTGATTATCTTCTTTTCCTGTCACATAATTTTTGTTAAAAAGGAATAATTTCAACAGCAAGAACAGTGATGGAATAAGCAGACATAGTCCCAAAATAAACGCAATGACGAGTGCAATCGCCATTTGTGTGCTTGTAAAGCTATCGTAAATTGTTAAATACGGATACAGCAAATATGGGTATTGAGCAATTCCATATGCAAAGAATGCCACTGCAAATTGGGCAATCAATAAACTAACCGCAAGACCGTAATTTTTTCGCATCCATAGTAACACTACAGTAATAATAAATAGCACGGCAGATATGGCAAACATCCACCATAAATTAACTAGGTTATTGTAACTTTCAGGGTTAATGAATTTCATTTCGTACATAATGCCGAGCGCACTCACCATTAATGGTATCGCCCAAGCAAGTGCGTATTTTCGCATTAAATTTGTAGCTTCTCGATCCTTAGCTTTATGTGCATACCAAGTTAAAAACACAGCTGAAATATACAGTACCGCTGCAATGCTTAGCACGACAATACTCCAAGCAAACGGGCTCGTATACAACGTCCAATAATTCAAGAACGGTTGCCCGTCAGCAATATCAACATAGCCGCCAGCAGCAATCGCAAATACAACAGAGAGTGAGGCTGGAATAAGTAAGCCTGCTATGCCATACGTCAACGTGTAACCAATATGCCCACGTGCGCCATATGATTCAAATGCATAATAGGAGCCTCGTATTGCAAGAAGCACTAGCGAAATACTAACTGGAACAAGTAAAATCGTTCCATAATAGAAAGCTGTTTGTGGGAAAAATCCAACAATCCCAACAAAGAAGAATACTAAAAAGACATTGGTTACTTCCCAAACTGGTGATAAATAACGTTTAATAATATTTGTTAAAATATGATTTTTTCCGATTAGTAGGCTGTAGGCATTAAAAAAGCCTGCACCAAAATCGATTGAAGCTACAATGACATAACCAAATAGGAAAATCCATAAAACTGAAATACCTAAAATCTCTAATGTCATAGGATGTCACCGCCTTTTTCAGCATGGCGATCTTCTAACTCTCGCTCAATTGGATTCTTTTTGAACATACGAATTAAAACGACCATACTTCCTACTCCTAATACGGCATACACACCTGTAAACAACAGCATCATTAAATCTACATGGTCACTCGTCGTGGCCCCTTCTGGTGTTCGCATTAATCCATATAAGATCCAAGGCTGTCGTCCAACTTCAGCAAGCCACCATCCTGCTTCAATCGCAATAATAGAAAGTGGTCCACCTGCAACAACAATCCATCTAAACCAACGTGAATGAATAAACTGCCAATCACGTGCTTTCCCGCATACATAAACCAGTGAAACGAGTGCCATAAACATGCCGATAAACACCATGAGATTAAAAAGGTAATGGATATATAGTGGTGGTCGATCTTCTTCTGCAAATTGATCTAAGCCAATTACCTCTGCATTTGGATTATTATGTGCTAAAACACTCAAAGCATAAGGTACTTTAATAGCATATTTTACTTCTTCCCCTTCTAATACACCAAATAGTATAAGGGAAGCTTTGTCTGCCGTTTCAAAATGCCACTCAGCCGCAGCTAGTTTTTCTGGCTGATACTCCGCTAAATATTTTCCTGAAAAGTCTCCAATAATTGCTGAAGCAATGGAGAAAATCAGACCAATCTTCATAAGTAGTAATAAAGATTTTTTATGATATATATGCTTAGAGCCTCTAAGCATACGATATCCTGCAATTGCTGCTAACACAAATGCGGATGTCATATAGGCTGTAACGAGAACATGCGCTACCTTTGTCGGCATTGCTGGATTAAACATTGCTAAAAATGGTTGAATATTCACTAGCTGGCCGTCCACAATATCAAATCCTTGTGGCGCATTCATAAACGCATTGACAATTGTTATAAACACAGCTGACATCGATGCACCGACAGCAACTGGGATTAACAGTAGCATATGCTTCTTCTGACTATCGAAGCGATCCCAAGTATATAGGTAGATGCCTAAAAAGATGGCTTCAAAGAAAAATGCGAACGTTTCCATGAAAAGTGGTAAGGCAATTGTCTGACCAGCAAGCTGCATGAAATTCGGCCATAGTAAGGATAACTGTAAGCCAATTGCTGTCCCTGTGACGACTCCAACTGCAACCGTAATAACAAAACCTCGTGCCCAACGTCTTGCCATTAAAATATAGTGCTCATCATTCTTTTTATACCCAGTCCATTGTGCGATCATAATCATTAACGGGACACCAACACCAATCGTTGCATAAATAATATGGAAGGATAAAGTTAGTTCCGTTAATGCTCTACTCCAAAAGACTGCTGATTCATTCACCATGTCATTGCCCCCCTAACCTCCAAATATTCTTCCAAGTATGGAAAGTAGCATAATAATTGCAACACCAAAGCTTAGCCAAATGAGCTTTCTTTCCTGTGATTTATACAAAGGCAACACTTCCTTTCCCTTATCTCTACCCCATTTTCCACTATTGCAACGAAAAAAACCTTTATAATGGACCGGAATTTCGGCCTATTATAAAGGTTTCAAATTTTGTTCAAGTAATATACGCACATTTGCCAAACATTTTTCTTAATTCATTCACAATACCAATTAAAGGATGAAAATATTCATATATATGGAGATGAATCCATTAATATGAATCATCATCATAACATGTGTTTGATTTTCGTTCCGGCTGCACGCTTTGCTGGGGGGCGTCCAGCCACTTAACAAAAGTCATCCCCAACTTTTGGTGATAAGGCTCTCACCTTAAATTAAGCAGTGATCTTCATATGTTTATTACATACGGTCTTCTTCACGAATATCTGCTAGTGGAACAAAAATCTCAATATGGCGCTTTAAGTTTTCAAATGTAGCAGGCGCATCCCCACCGTACTCACCATCTAAGTTTAAATGAATTTCATCTTCAGTAGATACTTTTACAACACTTGCCTTTTTATAAATTACACGATCATCATTTAAATGCTCGCCTCTTAATGCCATTGCAGCAAGCTGAATAAATTCAGGTAAGCTTACTTTTTTCAATACTAATAAAGTAAAGTAGCCATCATTAATACTTGCATCAGGTGCTAGCTTTTCAAAGCCACCCACTGAATTTGTTAAGCCGCATAAAAACATCATGGCATCCCCATCAAACACTTCGCCATCATATTCGATACGCATATGAGAAGCTTTAATTGATGGGATCATTTCTACTGCTTTTAAGTAATAAGCTAGCTGTCCTAGCATTGTTTTCATTTTACTTGGCACTTCATAAGTTAACTCTGTAATACGTCCGCCAGCGGCAATATTAATGAAATAGCGTTCCCCATTTAATAAACCAACATCAACCGGCAACGTTTCGCCTTTAATAATGATGTCAACTGCAGCTTCAATATTTCGTGGAATATGCACGGCACGGGCAAAGTCATTCGTAGTGCCCATCGGAATTAAACCTACTTTCGGGCGGTTCTCAAATGAACTCACACCTGAAACAACTTCATTTAATGTGCCATCTCCACCAACTGCAATGATGATATCAAAGCCACGTTCAACTGCATTTTTTGCTGCAATGGTTGCATCGCCTTCACAAGTTGTTGCGTGACAAGATGTCTCATAGCCCGCTACCTCTAATTTTGCCAATACTTCTGGTAAATGCTTTTTAAACACTTCACGCCCAGATGTAGGATTATAAATGATTCTTGCTCGTTTCATAACATACCTTCTTTGCTTCATAAGATTCTATTTCTTTCAACGAACTATTCGTTTAAATGTTGCATTAAGCTTTCAATAGTCAACAAAAGTAAGGCATGTCCTTATTTTCTGATATGCAGCCTTACGATTTATAATTATTGTAATGCAGCTGTTACTTGCTTTTTGAAATCCTCATAGACAAATGTCCAATATGCTTTATTCGTAATATTCTCGTCACGAATTTCAGCATATAGTGCTTTTTGTGCATCTTCAAATGTAGGATCTTCTTTATCAGGTAAAGTAGCTCGCTTACTCACTACTAGTTCCTGTAATTCTGGTGCACGCGGTCCCCATTTTCCAACAACCTGCCCTGCATCATCTAATAAAATATAAATCGGAATTGCACGGCCACCGTTTGTTAAATAGCGATCAATTAAATCTGTATCAGCATCACGTAATACTGCGCGCATATCTAACCCTGCTGCCTCTGCAACTCGACGAATAACTGGATTGTTTAACATGGCGTCCCCGCACCAATCCTCAGTAATTGTTAAAATTTTTGGTTGCTTGTCCTTTAGTAGTTCGATAAAACCATCGTTTAATGGCACTTCGAAGCCATCATAAATACGGAAGCTTTCCTCTTTTAACGTCGTCATATTATCCATATATTGTTGAATCGAAATCGCATCATCGAAATATTGTTGTTCAGTTTTCATTGATTGACCTCCTAAAGCTATATCATGTTCTATACTATATTTTGCTATGAATACTCTTTGAAGACAACTATTAAGTGTTAATTTGGTATTTTTTAGTGTCGATTTACAGCAAATATCGTTTTACTTGGTAAGGCATTTATCTTTGTATAGATACCCTAAAGAGTCTTTTGTATGTATATTTTTTAAAATAAAAAGCCAAGAAAACGAATTTGCTCTCTTGGCCTTCTATAATAATTGCAATTAACGTTTTGCAATTTCTTGTTGTAATAATTTATTGACCATTGGTGGGTTCGCTTGACCTTTAGTAGCTTTCATAATTTGACCAACTAAGAAGCCGATAGCGCGATCCTTACCGTTTTTGAAGTCTTCGATTGATTGTGCATTGTTGTCTAGAACTTCTGTAACGATAGCAAGTAATGCACCTTCATCAGAAATTTGAACTAAACCTTTTGCCTTAACGATTTCTGCTGCGGAACCACCATTTTCTACTAATTCAGCAAATACTTTTTTACCGATTTTAGAAGAAATAGTTCCGTCAGTGATTAATTTCACCATTTCCGCAAGGTTTTCTGGCGTTAATGCAGTATCTTTAAGGTCTTTTTGTTCTGCATTTAAGTATGCAGAAACATCACCCATAAGCCAGTTTGCTGAAAGCTTTGCATCTGCACCTTTAGCTACCATAGCCTCGAAGAAGTCTGAGATTTCTTTTGAAATAACAAGAACTCCTGCATCATATGGTGTTAAGCCTAATTCATCAGCATAGCGTTTTTTACGAGCATCTGGAAGCTCAGGAATTTCTGATTTTACTCGCTCTAACCATTCATCAGAGATCGATAGACGAACTAAGTCTGGCTCCGGGAAGTAGCGGTAATCGTCAGTTCCTTCTTTTACACGCATAAGAATTGTTTTACCTGTTTTTTCATCGAAGCGACGAGTTTCTTGCTCAATTACCCCACCTGAAAGAAGAACATCAGCTTGGCGTAATTCCTCGTGCTCTATACCACGGCGAACATAGTTGAAAGAGTTAAGGTTTTTAAGCTCTGTCTTTGTACCAAATTCTTCTTGACCATATGGACGAATAGAAATGTTGGCGTCACAACGTAGTGAACCTTCTTCCATTTTACAGTCAGAGACATCTGTATATTGGATAATTGATTTTAATTTTTCTAAGTAAGCATACGCTTCGTTTGCTGTACGAATATCTGGCTCAGAAACGATTTCTACAAGTGGTGTACCTTGACGGTTAAAGTCAACTAAAGAGTGGTCACCAGAGTGAGAAAGCTTCCCTGCATCTTCTTCCATATGAAGACGCGTAATACCGATACGCTTTGTATAACCGTCTACCTCGATATCAATCCAGCCGTTTTTACCGATTGGCTTATCGAATTGAGAAATTTGATAAGCTTTCGGATTATCTGGATAGAAGTAGTTTTTACGGTCAAATTTTGTTTCTTGTTCGATTTCCATGTTAAGTGCAAGTGCTGCACGCATTGCGAAATCAACAACATTTTTATTTAGTACTGGTAGAACACCAGGATAACCTAAATCGATTACTGTAGTATTTGTATTTGGTTCAGCACCGAAATGAGCTGGTGCTGATGAGAAGATTTTTGAGTTCGTTTTTAACTCAACGTGTACTTCTAAACCAATGACTGTTTCAAAGTTCATGTTATTTTCCCTCCCAAATTTGAGGAACTTGTTTATGGAACTCGGTTGCTTGTTCAAAAGCATGAGCTACACGGTAAATTGTTGCTTCGTCGAAGTATTTACCGATAATTTGTAAGCCTAATGGCAGCTCATTTTCAAAGCCACATGGAATTGAAATGGCTGGCACACCAGCTAAGTTCATAGGAATTGTTAAAATATCATTTGCATACATCGTCATTGGATCATTAACGTTTTCACCAATTTTAAATGCTGGTGTTGGAGAAGTTGGTCCAATGATTACATCAAAGTCTTCAAATACTTTGTCATAGTCTGCTTTGATAAGTGTACGTGCTTGTTGCGCTTTTTTGTAGTAAGCATCATACGTACCTGCGCTTAATGAGTAAGTACCAAGCATGATACGACGTTTTACTTCATCACCGAAGCCTTGTGCACGTGTTTCTTTATAAAGGTCCATCAAATTATTAACATTTTCTGCACGGAAACCATAACGGATACCGTCAAAACGAGAAAGGTTAGAAGACGCTTCTGAAGAAGAAAGAATATAGTATGCTGCAAGTGCGTATTTCGAATGAGGAAGTGATACTTCTTCTACTGTAGCACCTAAGCCTTTTAATACTTCTAATGCTTCAAGCACTGATTGGCGTGCTGCTTCGCCAACACCTTCACCAAGGAATTCTTTTGGCACAGCGATACGTAAGCCTTTTACGTCGCCTGTAAGTGCTGCTGCGTAGTTTGGAACTTCTACGTTTGCAGAAGTTGAATCGTTTGGATCTAATCCTGCAATGGCTTCAAGTAAAAGAGCGTTGTCTTCAACATTACGAGTAATTGGCCCGATTTGATCTAAAGAAGATGCAAATGCAACTAAACCAAAGCGAGATACACGACCATATGTAGGTTTCATCCCTACAACACCGCAATATGCTGCTGGTTGACGGATTGAACCACCTGTATCAGAACCAAGTGAGAATGGTACTTCACCTGCTGCTACTGCTGCTGCAGATGCACCTGAAGATCCACCTGGTACGTGGTTTAAGTTCCATGGATTTTTTGTCGTTTTATAGTATGAGTTTTCATTTGAAGAACCCATTGCAAACTCGTCCATGTTTAATTTACCGATAGTGACCATACCTGCTTCACGTAGCTTTTTAACTACTGTTGCATCGTAAATTGGCATAAAGCCTTCTAGAATTTTAGAAGCACAAGTTGTTTCTAATCCTTCTGTCACGATGTTGTCTTTAACACCGATAGGAAGACCGAAAAGTGGTCCACGCTCTTCAAATGGCACTTTGTCCATTTCAACTGCTTGTGCAGTTGCTTTTTCTTCGTTTAAAGCAAGGAAAGCTTGTACATCGCCGTCAAGCTTTGCCACACGTTCGTATGCTTCTTTTGTTAAATCAGCGATTGTTAGCTTACCCGCTTTAATGTCAGCTTGTAGCTCTTTTGCTGAACGTTCAAATAACGTCATGAGGAATCCTCCTATGTTTTAGTATTACATGATAGCTGGTACTTTTACTTGACCATCTTCTTGTTCTTTTACGTTTAACATCATTACTTCACGGTCTAAGCCTTTTGTTGCCACATCTTCACGCATTACGTTTACTAGTGGTAAAACATGAGTTGTTGGTTCAACATTCGTTGTATCTAACTCGTTTAGTTGCTCTGCGAAGTCTGTAATTTTACCAAGCTGTTCAGCAAATTTTTCTGCTTCCTCTTCCGTAATTGCAAGACGTGCTAAATTTGCAACGTGTTTAACTTCTTCTTTTGTTAATTTTGCCATTTTTCCACACCTCCGAATACTCATTCAATTCATTGTTTTTGTCGATGACAATAGGGTTGAATAAAGTTAACCATGCAAATTATCATAACATTTTTCATATTAAAAATCACAACTTTCACCAAAAATAAAGAAACTTTCACTACTATGACGAAGTGTTGTCTTTAGGGACTGTCTTTAAAGTCCTTCATATAGACTTTGCTTTTCCATGGATTGTGTGCTGTGCTCTCGAGACAGGGAGGCTTTCCGTCGATTCGAAGACTTTATCCGTCGCTCCGGGGTTTCTTTCCGTCGCTTTTGCTTTTCTATCCGTCACTTCAGCAGGGCTATCCGTCGCCCTTGTTTCTTTCCGTCGGTTCGAAGACTTTATCCGTCGCTCTGACGAATCTTTCCGTCGCTTTCACTCTAAAGAGTCTATCCAACACTCTGATTAATTCTTCCAATGAACTCATTTTTCTTTCCACACAAAAATATAGTCAGCTCGAGGCTGACTATATGTTAATAGATATGGACGTATGGTTCCTTTTCGCTGGCATTTTTAACGATCAATGCCTCTGGACCGTTTATTGAGGTAATATTTACTTCAACATTGATGTTATCAAATTGATTGATCAGAACCCCTGTTAAATATTGAGTAAATCCTATAATCTCAGACTTGCCGTAAAATTGGATTGGCACTTCAATCGTTAGCTTTTGAATTTTTTTATTTTGATAGAAGCCTTTTCCTATTACACTCGTATAATTCGAAAAGTATTTATCTACATCTTGTTTAAAATTCTTAAAGTTATTGCTAACATCCCTGTATACATCCTGTGATTCACTAGTTGGGAATAGTACATATTCTTCGTCAATACCTTTCCAATCAGCTACGTCGTTTTGTCCTGCTTTTGCTACGCCATAGCTAAAATACGTTCCTGGAATAATATCATTGCGAGCTTTTTGTTTAAACAAGCCTACTACAATCGGTATATCTTTCAATTCATCACGGGTTCTTAAGCGAGACACAATTTCAGCGGCCATTTTCTTTCCTTGCTCAACGAGTTTTGCCTCCGGAATTGGTTGCTCATAGTACTCTCCATATTTTTCTTTTTGATAGTAATAAATAGAGTTTAAGGAAAGTCCTATTGAAATACCGCCTAATTTCACTTTATTATCACTAGTTTTTGTTAAATAATTTTGCTCAACAATATGTGATAAATAGATTGGGGCCTTCGTTGCACGTTCTTCTGCTGGCATTGAGTCCGTCGTTGGAGGATTTAAACCATCCTTCGTTTGTGAACTACGTGCAAGCCAATCTGTCACTGTGCTTTCAGCTAAATACTGCCCCTCTTGGAAGAAGTAGTTTTCTGTGTCAAACTCATTTTGAGAAAGACGCATTAAACCTGTTTCTACTTCCTTCATATCATATTTCGTAAAAATATTTGAAACTACTAATCCTCTGCTAGCACTTTGTTTATAAGGTGTTAGCGTCCTATAGTATGAATCATCAATCTGTATGCTTGGAATAATCGTTGTTTCCGCTTTTTCCTGTTGCGTCTCCTGTGTAAGCTCTGTTTCCTTCTTATTAGAAGGCACACAGCCGACTAGCATTGCAGCAGCGACAATTGCTGGAATGAGTCGAAATGACTTCATTATGTTTGTACTCCTTTACTGTAAATCAAATTGTGCTCGACGAATTGTTCATACCTTACCTGTGGAACGAAGAGACATTTATAAAATGCCTCTTCGTTCCACCAAGTGGCTAGGACAATTCATCATACTTATCTTCACTACTATCCTTTATTGGACGAGGTTAAGTTGTTCGATCAGGCTGTCTTCATTCCAAACTTCAATACCTAATTGCTCGGCTTTTGCTAGTTTAGAACCCGCCTCTGCTCCTGCAATGACAAGGTCAGTTTTTTTGCTGACACTACCTGTAACGATACCACCTAACTCTTCTATTTTCGCCTTTGCTTCGTTACGTGTCAATTGCTCAAGTTTACCAGTTAATACGATTGTTTTACCCGCAAAAGGATTATCCCCTACAGCTACTTCTATTTTTTTACCTTTATACGTCATATTGACGCCTACTTCAGCAAGGCGCCCTATGACTGCACGAGCATCCTCATTTGAAAAATACTCGACTAGCGATGAAGCCATTTTATCGCCGATTTCATGAATCGCCACTAGTTGCTCCTCTGTTGCTGCCATCACCGCTTCCATCGTTTCAAACTCCTCTGAAACAATTTTTGCTGCTTTTTCACCAACATGTCGTATCCCTAATCCAATTAGTAAACGCTCCATCGAATTTTCTTTGGAAGCCTGAATAGCACTGACTAAATTCGTCGCTGATTTTTCTCCCATACGCTCAAGCTCAACAAGCTGGTTTACAGTTAAGTGATACAAATCAGAGATATCATGAATTAAATCGGCACGTAATAATTGCTCAACGACTTTATCACCAAGACCGTCAATATTCATAGCATTACGCGATACGAAATATTTAATGCTCTCCGCAATTTGTGCAAAGCATGCTGGATTTACACAACGTAATGCTACTTCTCCTTCAATACGAATAAGCTCACTATCACAAACTGGACAATGTTCAGGCATTACATATGGCACTGAGTCCTCAGGGCGCTGCTCCAGTATTACACCTACAACTTGAGGAATAATATCTCCGGCTTTTCGGATAATGACAGTATCTCCTAGTCGAATATCTTTCTCTCGAATTAAATCCTCATTGTGTAAGGACGCACGTTGAACTGTCGTACCTGCCACTTGAACAGGCGTTAAAATAGCAGTTGGTGTAACAACACCTGTACGCCCAACGGTTAAATCAATATCAAGTAATGTTGTCACTACTTCCTCAGCAGGGAATTTATAGGCAATTGCCCAACGTGGACTCTTTGCTGTATAACCAAGCTCATCCTGTTGCGCATAGCGATCTACCTTAATAACAATACCGTCAATTTCATAGGCTAAATTCGGACGGTTGTCAGTCCATTTTTCGATAAAGGCTAGTACTTCTTCAATCGTTGAGCAGCGTTGACGCTCTTTGTTTGACGGGAAGCCTAGTCCCTCTAAATAATCGAGCATCTCTGCATGACCGTCAATACCATATGCCTCGCCATCTCCCCCAATTGCATAAATAAAGGTTGATAGCTGACGACTCGCTGCTATTTTAGGATCTAACTGGCGTAAAGAACCAGCAGCCGCATTTCTCGGATTAGCAAATAGTTCTTCTCCATTTTCAGTACGAAGGGTATTCAATTTTTCAAATGATTTTTTAGGCATATACGCCTCGCCACGTACTTCAATTGTAAGTGGCTCCTTCAATCGAAGAGGTATTGCTCGAATTGTTTTTAAATTTGCTGTAATATCTTCCCCTACAACACCATCTCCTCGCGTTGCTCCTTGTACAAAAACGCCATTTTCGTATTTTAATGAAATGGCAAGACCATCAATTTTCAACTCACAAACATAGGAAAAGTTATCACCGATTGCTTGGCGCACTTTACGGTCAAATTCACGTAAGTCTTCTTCATTAAAAGCGTTTGATAGACTTAGCATCGGATAATCGTGAGTCACCTTCTTAAAGCCTTCTACCACTGCTCCGCCAACACGCTGCGTAGGTGAATCTGGGTAAATAAGTGACGGATTCGCTTCCTCTAATGCAATAAGCTCATGCAATAATTGGTCATAAACACTATCTGCTACGACAGGTTTATCCAACACGTAATAGGCATGACCGTATTCGTGTAATAATTTATTTAACTCCATAACGCGCTGTTCAATTTCGTTCATTTAAGTTCCTCCGCTTACCCTTTTTCAATAGGGGCAAATTGTGCTAGTAATCGCTTAATACCAATAGGTTGTGGAAAGGCAATATCTAGCTCTGTACTATCACCCTCACCTTTTACACTAACAACCATACCTGTTCCCCATTTTTTATGGATCGCTTTGTCTCCAGCCTTCCAGCCAAATTGGTCACCACCAGTTGTTTGTAAACGAGCAGTTGCAGGCTGTGTTTTCTGAACCGCTCCAAGTGTACGTTTTTGATAGCCACCTGTAGAACGATTACTTGAGGCAAACGGAACCTCAGGCTTCGAACCACCTTTGGATATTGATTCTGTAATATCTTCTGAAATTTCACCTAGGAAACGAGAAACATTATTAAAGCTAGAACGACCAAAAATCGTACGGCTTTGTGCACTCGTTAAATATAAACGTTCCTCGGCCCGCGTCACGCCGACATACATCAATCGTCTTTCTTCTTCCATTTCATCCATATCATCAAGTGAACGAGAATGTGGGAAAATATTTTCCTCCATTCCAATGATAAAGACGATAGGGAATTCTAAGCCCTTTGCAGCATGCATTGTCATTAATATAATGTTGCCCTTCGATGTGTCATCTTTATCAAGTGCATCAATATCTGCAATTAGCGCTAAATCAGTTAAAAAGGCAATTAAGCTTTTATCATCACTACGCTCTTCAAAAGCCTTTGTTACTGATAAAAACTCTTCAATATTTTCTAAGCGGCTTTCCGCTTCAATCGTCTTTTCATTTTGTAGCATTGCTCGATAACCAGATTTGTCAATGACCTGCTCTACAATTTCTGTCACCGATAAATATTCTTGCATCTCTGTAAAGCCTTTAATCATTGCATAAAATTGCTCAGCTGAATTAGCAGCCTTCCCTGAAAGACCCATGAATACAAGATCATTCATGGCATCAAAAATAGAGCGCTCCTGTTCAATCGCATAGCGCGCCATTTTTTCAAAGGAAGTTGCACCAATACTACGCTTTGGCTCATTAATAATACGTGCGAGTGATAAATCATCATCATTATTGGCAATAAGGCGCAAGTAGGCAAGTAAATCCTTAATCTCTTTTCGATCATAGAACTTAGTACCACCAACTATTTGATAAGACATATTGGACTTAACAAGCACTTCCTCCATCACACGGGACTGAGCATTTGTACGATATAATATCGCAAAGTCATCAAATGAACGATTATCCTTTTGAATAAGCTGTTGGATTGTTTGTACAACGAATTGCGCTTCCTCTTGCTCGTTATAAGCTTTGTACAACACAATTTTTTCACCTTCTGCATTTTCTGTACGCAGTTCTTTTGGATAACGTGTTGTATTATTTTGAATGACGTCGTTTGCCGCTTGGAGGATGCGTTTTGTTGAACGATAATTTTGCTCAAGCATAATGGCCTTAGCATTTGGATAATCCTTTTCGAATGAAAGAATATTGCTAATATCTGCACCACGCCAACGATAAATCGATTGGTCTGAATCCCCTACAACACAAATATTTTTAAATTTCTTAGCAAGCAACTGAACGAGTAAATATTGGGATTTATTCGTATCCTGATATTCGTCTACATGAATATATTGGAATTTGTTTTGGTAGTATTCAAGCACTTCTGGTACACGATTGAATAATGTAATAGTTGTCATAATTAAATCATCAAAATCGAGTGATTGATTGCGGCGTAGTCTTTTTTCATAACCTTTATAAACACGGGCAATCGTTTTTTCGTAAGGATTATTTTCATTGATTTGACCTGCATAATCGTCCGCAGTTTTACATTCGTTTTTTGCTGAACTAATCGCATTTAAAATCGCACGAGGTTCAAAACGCTTCGTATCAATATTTTCATCCTTCATAACATTTTTAATAACTGATAGCTGATCAGTAGAATCTAAAATTGAAAAGTTACGTGATATTCCAAGCTGATCTATATTACGTCGTAAAATACGCACACACATTGAGTGGAATGTCGATACCCACATACTATCGCCAGTTCCGTTACCGAGAATGCCATCTATACGCTCACGCATTTCACGTGCAGCTTTATTTGTAAATGTGATGGCTAAAATCTTTGATGGGTATACTTCTTTTTCAATTACTAAGTATGCTATACGATGTGTTAATACACGTGTCTTCCCTGATCCAGCACCCGCCATAATTAGAAGCGGTCCCTCAGTTGTTTTGACCGCATTTTCCTGCTCAGGGTTCATACCTGCTAATAAGTTTTTCGTTAACTGCTCCATTTCGCACCGCCTTACAAACGTTTATTTATCAATTATGCCTCGGCATAATTGCGTCCGGAATCGGCTTTGTGCTTAGGCCTGCACGATGCAGGTCAGTTAGCCGTTATCGCATGGATGCGATGATTTTAGGCTAACATCCTCTAAGAACTCCTTTCCGATTCCGTGACATCCGCCGGAGGCTTTAACTTTTTTTAGCAGGTGTTTGGACACCTGCTGAAAAAGTTAAATTATATCGTATTTTTTACAGCCTTAACAGTCGCAAGTGCAGCTTTTAAATCTTCGTATATAATATTACCAACTACTACTGTATCTGCATATTTTGCCATTTCTGCTGCTTGTTGAGCAGATGTAATGCCGCCACCGTAAAACAGTCGCGTATTTTTCAGTTCATTTTTCACAGCACTTACAACCTCAATATCGCCATAAGTACCGCTATACTCTACATAAAATACAGGTAGTCTAAAGAAATTTTCAGCCATACGTGCGTAAGCAACAACATCATCAATAGATAAATCCGTTTTCGCATTCGTTACTTCAGCTACTTTACAATTCGGGTTTAAAATACAATAACCTTCAGCGACTAATTCATCCCATACCATAATATCTCCATATTCTTTAATTGCTTCATGGTGTAAATTTTTAATCCACTTTGGATCATCACTATTCAACACGGTTGGAATGAAATAATAGTCATAGCCTGGTGTTACTGAATCAATCGCAGAAATTTCAAGCGCTATTGGCACTTCAAAACGTCTTACACGAACAAGTAAATCTAATACACCATCCAAAGTTACACCGTCTGTTCCGCCAACTATAATAACATCTGTACCTGATTCACAAATTTTTTCTAGCGCCTCATCTGATAAATCTTTAGCTGGGTCTAGCTTGAACACATGTCTCCATTCTAAATAATCCATCTATTTTACCACCTATCATTTTCTATCTATTCGTTTACAAGTATAGCTTATGACTGTCTACAAAAAAATGAAAAAGACTGGGTAATAGCTCTACCCAGCCCTTTTACCTACTATTCTTTTGGTGCTTGAAACGGCTTTTCATCTGGATACAAACGACCTAACATTTCATCATATGTATCATTCCCGTAATCAAAGCAACGACGTACACGTGAAATAGTTGCTGTACTTGCACCTGTTTCCTTCTTAATAGATTCGTAGGTTTTCTTTAAACGTAGTAAATGCGCGACCTCAAAGCGTTGTGCCAGCGATTGAATTTCACTAATCGTACATAAATCATCAAAAAATTTATAACATTCTTCGATGTCTTTCAGCTCTAACACTGCTTTAAATAATTGATCTGTTTGATGCCCTCGAATTTTTTCGATTTGCATGCAATCTTCCTCCCTTTAAGGCTGCGTTTTCACCATTGCTTGTAACCCTGGTGAAGTTGGTACGAAATTTACCCAAGACTTCCCTGGTACTAGCTTCACAAGCTCCCCAGACTCTTCTACAGCCATTGGTATTCCATCAATATTAGCCCATTTGACTTCTCTCATATTGCCATTTTGAAATACATACGCATTTCCACCAGAAGTTAAATCAATTTCTTGGCGCCCCTCATTATCAATCGTTCGATGTTTCATTTCAAAAAATAGCACATTTGAAAATGATAATGTGTCGCCTGTTAACATATCCTTTGTGTCAACGCCAGCCGATTGTCGTCCATAACGATTACTTTGCTTATCATACAAATACGAATTATGGAAATACTCACTATTTCCGTAGTAAATGTCAACTCGACTTGTTTCATTGCCTATTTTACCACGTTCATCGGGTTCATAAAAAGCCTCATGTACTTTTTCATGGTAACTCATTGAAGCGCCCACTTTTTTCGCACCATTTAATATACTTTCAGACGTAATATACGAGTTGTGTGGGGCAACACGGTCTTTTGAACGTTTAAAAAGTGTGCCATCATAATCCATACCATTTATATTGTCGACTACATTATTAGTAAGCATCGATTTTGCCTCTGGGCTATAACCATGTGCTACGTAAAATGCACCATAGCCTTTCGCAAGATCTACAAAATAAGATCGAGCACTACGAACAGGCCCTACATTTTCTGGCAGTTCACTTTGATAAACTGCTAATAAACGTGTAACATTGCCTTCTGCTAGCATTTCATAAACAATATCTGCCGCTTCTATCCCTGATTGTGGACGTGCTTTCGGGTGATTATTAACTGTAACAATAATTGGACGCTGCGTAATTTCTTCCTTCACAACTTCACCTGTTAGCGGAGCAACAAAAGCGCCTTCTTTAACTGGCTCTTCAATAGCAGTTCCATCGTCAACTTTGCTCGTACCATCATTCTTTCCTTCCGACGAATCTTTTGAACATCCTCCTATCAGTAAGGTGCTAAAAGCCATTGCGATAAATAGTTTCTTCGATTTGAACACAAGCATTACTCTCCTTTTATCAATTACATCTACCATAGGGAAACTTCAATTAACGCATCACTGCTGGTAATAATAACTTATTCTTCATAACATCAAAAATCCCTTTTGGCGTAATACGGATATATGGTAAATGTGTCGATTGTAAGAATAGTAAAGAGTAAATTGCGTCCCCTAAGTGGTAACCACGTTCCGCTAATGCTTGTTTTAAGAACTTCTCTTTTTCCGCTAGCTCCTTTACATCTCCATCATATAAAAGACCGCCAATTGTTAAAGGAACAGCAGCAATTACCTCGCCTTTTTCAACGAGGACAATACCACCACGCATTGCCTTCATTTCCTCAAAGGCTTTAATCATATCATCTTTATTTTTTCCAATCAGTAAAATATCGCCTGTATTCGAATAAGATGAGGCAAACCCTTGAACACTAGTAGCAAAACCTTTAATCATCGTGTTAACATGCCAATTACCGTCTCTATTCAAAAGCATTAAATAACATTCATCATGATCTGCAAGCTGCCCTTCTCTAGTAATGAATGAATTATATGGTTTCGTAATAACATCATTGACTAACTCAATTCCAAACGGCATCGAGAATTGAAAATCATGAGACGTTAATGAAAAATCTAAGTCCAATGCAGGTAACGCTGAATAATCAATTGTCGCAAGTTTCTGCACTTGTTCTCCATCACGTTTTAACCAAACACCCTTCGATAATACACTTTCAGGAACTGGTTGCCATTCATCTTGTAAAATATTTAGGGAAGCAAATCGACCCGTTGCGATAAAGCCATGTAAGTTGGACATATTATAATAACGTGCAACATTATAAGAAGCCATTTGATAAGCATCTAGCGGTGCTACACCTGCATCTAAAGCTACTTGAATACATTTATCCATCACACCATCCTCATGGAAAGAAGGTGGTGAGCCATCTGTTGTCATCATTAAATGGTCAAAAATAGGTAACTCTTTTTCAACTATTCCCTTTAATAAATTAGGTAGGTCTGGGCGTATTGAAGAATGACGTAGCGTTACAGCATATCCTTGCATAATACGTCGCTCTACCTCTTCCACTGTCATAGCTTCATGATCACCATCTGCACCAAGTAGCTTCATTCGTGCTAAAGTTCGTTCCGATGCTCCAGGGAAATGCCCTTCTATTTTTTTCCCGTAGCCCTTAGCCATTTGCATACGATAGAGCATTTGGTCATCCCCATGTAACAATCTTGGCCAGCCCGTTAATTCTCCTCCAAGTAACACATCATCACGTTCTAGCCATTCTAAAATGGACGTATTAGAAAAAATCTCTTCCTCCTGTTCCATTTCAGTTTGCGAATCAAAACGAGTCCACCAATAAAATGAAAACGGTAGCTTTTTCAAATCATCCAATATTGAAAACGCTTTCTTATTTTCTAAAGATAAAACGAAGCTTAAATTATCTGAAATAAAAGTTGTAGTACCTAGCTGTCCACAAAAATCAGCAAAGGATTGCGGATGGTATAACTGGAACGGATGAACATGCGGCTCAATATATCCGGGTACAATTGTTTTATTCGTACAATCAACCACTTCTGTCCCTTCTAATAACGGAGGCATTCTATCACCAGCATAGACAATACGATCTCCTAAAATCCAAATGTTCCCTACTATCCATTTTTTGAGCATGCTATGTAAATAACGTGCATTTGTTAAGACAATATCCGGTGCTTTTTTTCCATCAATTACTGCTAATTGCTGACGTAATTCTGTAATTTTCCATACTGGATCCATTCTATTCGCCCCTTCCTAAATTACGTAAAATTTCATTGTGTAAATCCTACGTGAAATCACATACTACTATTGCATAAACGCAATTTTTCATGAAATTAATGCTTTATGCAATCATCTTGTTTCAATCGTAACACAGCACTTTCATAAAACAAAGTGCACCCCGCTTTATTTTTCCCACAATGACTAAAGGAGGAAATATTATGATGCAAGAATCAAATTTAAGCGAAAAAAATGCCTTTTGTCGCTTTGCCATGGGGGCAGGTTTAACGGCATTCGGTATCGCTAAAATCTCAAGAAATCCTGAATGTACGAAAGGTCGATTGATGATTGCATTTGGTGCCTTGAAAATGGCTGAAGGTATCTTTAAGTATTGCCCAACCAAAGCTTTACTGGGCTCTAGTCTGGAGAGTGCTATGGGCAACAGCAACAGCAACAACAATAGCACCAGCAACTCTTCTATGCAAAGTATGTTCAGCGGCCAAAATTCTATGTCATCTGAACAAATCGATAAACTCATGAAGGATTTCTCCTCTGCTATTTCTGGAAATACGTCAGGATCAAACGCAACAGCATCAAAGCAATCTGACTCCAGCACTTCAAATCAACATTCCTCAGAAAGTAAAAATTCTACAACTAAAGCACAAAATCCTTCTTAGTCAAAGGAGCCGTCTCAACTGTATTGTTGAGACGGCTCTCACCCTTTTCATTCATACGTTTGAAAACAATAAGAAGTTTCACAGTATGATTAAATTATTTAATTTAGGTGCGTGATTAATCATTTTCATTGGGCCATGACCATAGCGTAGGGTTGATTTCCGTTCCGACTGGGCGCTTTCCTGGGGGTGTCCGATGAGCCGCTTCACTCGCGTTGCTCGCTCCAGGGTCTCATCTGTGACACTAATCCCCAAGGAGTCGCCCAGTCTCCACTACAATCAACTATTTGCATGGCATACGTTTTAACAAAGGGTCATCTCTAAATTAAAATATGGACCAAAATTTACTATAAATCACTCGTATCGTACTTCAATCAAGTTATATACATAGCATATATTTTAACAAATGTCGTCTACAACTTTTAACAGTTACGCAATTACTTCTTAAACGTACGCCAGCCGATATCTTTGCGGTAGAAGAAATTGTCCCATTTTTCTGTTGCAATACCTGCGTATACTATTTCTTGTGCTTCTTGTAAAGTAGATGCCTTTGCTCCAACTAATAAAACTCGGCCACCGTTACCAACAAAGTTCTCATCTACAAGTTTTGTACCTGCATGGAATACCGCGTGTGAAGCTGATAGAGCTTCTAGGTTAGGTAATGCATTTCCTTTTTCAACATCCCCTGGATAGCCTTCAGCGGCGATTACTACACCTAGCATTGCTTCTTCAGACCATTGCAAATCAAATGGCTTTTCATCCATCAATGCAGTCATAAATGCGCCAAAATCGGATGCCATACGTGGTAAAACTACTTGCGTTTCAGGATCTCCAAAGCGTGCATTAAACTCAATCACTTTAGGACCATTGTTCGTTAATATCAAGCCTGCATATAAAATACCGGTAAACGATACACCATCTGCCTCCATACCTTTCACAGTCGGTTCAACAATCGTTTTATATGCATCATCCACTACTTCTTGAGAGATTTGAGGTACTGGTGAATAAGCTCCCATCCCCCCTGTATTTGGTCCTTGATCGCCGTCATAAGCACGTTTATGGTCTTGAGCAATCACCATTGGATAAATCTGGCCTTTATGGACAAAGGACATAAAGGAGAATTCTTCCCCGTCTAGGAATTCTTCAATGACAACTCGAGAAGAGGATTCACCAAAACGTTGGTTCCCAATCATATCCTCTACAGCTTCAATTGCTTCATCTTCGGTCATTGCTACAACTACACCTTTACCAGCTGCCAAGCCGTCTGCTTTGATAACGATTGGTGCACCTTGCTCTTTAATATATGTAATAGCCTTGGCAGCTTCAGTAAACGTTTCATGGGCAGCAGTTGGGATATTGTATTTATTCATAATTTCTTTCGCATATGATTTACTGCTTTCGATTTGTGCTGCTGCCTTTGTTGGACCAAATACTCGTAAACCAATAGCAGTAAAGAAATCCACTATGCCTTCCGCAAGTGGTTGCTCAGGTCCTACAAAAGTTAAATCTACTGCATTTTCCTTTGCAAATTGTGCAAGACCTGCAAAATCCATAGTATCAATAGCAACGATTTCTGCATCGCTTTTCATGCCATCATTACCAGGTGCTACAAATACTTTACTAACAGATGGTGACATACTAAATTGTTTGGCGATAGCATGCTCTCGACCGCCGCTTCCAATGACCATTACTTTCATTTTAGAGAATCCTCCTCTTTGTGCGTAAAACCGAGATGTAGCCCATCTCGGTCAAGTTTTTGAATATATTAGTGCTTGAAATGACGTACGCCAGTGAATACCATCGCAATGCCGTATTCATTTGCCTTATCGATTGAATCCTGATCTTTGATAGAGCCACCAGGTTGAATAATGGCTGTAATACCGGCCGCTGCAGCTGCTTCAACAGTATCGCTCATTGGGAAGAATGCATCTGAAGCTAGTGCTGCGCCTTTTGCTTTTTCGCCTGCTTGCTCAAATGCGATTTTAGCTGCGCCAACACGGTTCATTTGACCAGCACCAACGCCAAGTGTCATTTGAGAATCTGTAACGACGATTGCATTAGATTTAACGTGCTTCACAACTGCCCAGCCAAGCTGTAATGCTTCCCATTCTTGTGCTGTCGGTTCACGGTCTGTGACAACTTTAATATCTGCATTAGAAAAGCCGTGGCGATCTGGTTCTTGTACAAGAAGACCTCCTTCAACAGATACAACATTGAATTTGTCTTGTTTTGCTTGCTCAAAAGGAATTGTTAATAAGCGAATATTTTTCTTCTTCGTTAAAATATCAAGTGCTTCTTGAGAGAAAGCAGGCGCAATGATAATTTCTAAAAAGATATGGCTTAATTTTTCAGCAGTTGCTGCGTCTACTTCCATATTTAAAGCAATAATGCCACCGAAAATAGATGTTGGATCTGCTTCATACGCTTTATCAAACGCTTCCTCTAATGTTGCGCCCGTTCCAACACCACAAGGGTTCATGTGCTTAACAGCTACTGCTGCAGGCATTTCAAACTCTTTGACAATTTGCAACGCGGCATTCCCGTCTTGAATATTGTTGTATGATAATTCTTTACCATGTAATTGCGTAGCATAAGCTAATGAAAAATCTGAGCCTAGTCGTTTTTGATAGAACGCTGCTTTTTGATGAGGATTTTCACCATAGCGTAAGTTTTGTTTTAATTCATATGTCACTGTTAAGCTCTCTGGGAACTCTTCTTCTGTTAAGTAGTTTGATATATATGAATCATAAGCGGCTGTGTGACGGAAAACTTTTGCAGCTAACTTACGACGTGTTTCAATTGTCGTTGCACCATTAGCTTTAAGCTCCTCTAATACGTTCGCATAGTCATTGCTATCCACAATTACTGTTACATATTGATGGTTTTTTGCTGCAGAACGTAACATTGTTGGACCACCGATATCAATATTTTCGATAGCGTCATCCCATGTTACATTAGGCTTTGAAATTGTTTCAACAAACGGGTAAAGATTGACACAAACAATCTCAATTGGCTCAATTCCATGCTCATTCATTTGTGCTTGATGAGAAGCATCGTCAAACTTCCCTAATAGTCCACCGTGAATCATTGGATTTAAAGTTTTTACACGACCATCTAAAATTTCTGGGAATTTAGTTACTTCATCTACTGCTGTTACGGCAACATTATTGTCTTGTAACATTTTTTTCGTACCACCAGTTGATAAAATTTCATAACCTAATGCTACTAGTTCCTTTGCAAATTCTAAAATACCATCTTTATTGGAAACACTGATTAATGCACGTTTTGTCACAACGAAATCCTCCTAATTTTTAGGATCATCACCATAACGTGTAGTTGATTTCCGTTCCGTCTGAGCGCTTTGTAGCTGTCGCTTTGCTTTCGCGCAGAGCAGAGCTTCCTGGGGGCGTCCGTTGAGCCGCTTCACTCGCTTTGCTCGCTCCAGGGTCTCATCTGTGACGCTGATCCCCAAGGAATCGCCCAGCCTCCACTCCAATCAACTTATTTACATAGTAGACGTTTTAACAAAAGTCATCCACATCTTTTGGTGATGAACCAATTTTATCGTGTTAGCCACGAAAATCTCTTGCTATTGTCGGACAGAGTTAGGTTTTGATTAGGCAATACCTAACTCTCTCATCAATCTATTACTTTAATAATTGCTCTAAAGCTTTTGTATAGAGTATATGCTCTTCCTTATGAATGGCCTTTTCTGTTGCCTCTCGATCACCCTCAACAACTTGAACTGCCGATTGGGCAATAATAGGTCCTGTGTCCATACCTTCATCTACAAAATGGACGGTTACACCTGTTATTTTGACTCCGTGTTCCATCGCTTGACCAATAGCATCCTTACCAGGGAAAGCCGGTAATAGTGAAGGGTGAATATTCACGATGCGCTGTGGGTATGCAGTTAGTAATACTTCACTAATTAAGCGCATATAACCTGCAAGCACAATCCATTCTACATGACAGTTATGGAGTGCCTCGATAATTGCCGTCTCATAATCTGCTTTTGAAGAAAACTCTTTCGGACTTAAAGCTAGCACCGGAATACTATAGTTCTCAGCACGTGTCACTACAAATGCGCTAGGCTTGTCTGTGACAACAAGTTCGATCTTTGCATGTAGTTCACCACGTTCAATTGCCTCTTGAATAGCTTGAAAGTTACTGCCGCTACCTGAAGCAAAAACGGCAATTTTAGTTGGTGCAGTCATTACACTAAACTCCCATCATGTGAGCCATTGAATACAACACCCTCGCCTTTCACAACGCGACCGATTTTGTATGCTTTTTCACCATTTGCTTCTACTGTAGCAAGTACTTTATCTACTTCATCTGCAGGTACAGCTAACACGAAGCCAATCCCCATGTTAAAGACATTATATAAATCCTTGTCCTCTAACTGGCCTTTTTCTTTTAAAAACTCAAAAATACGTAAGACAGGCCAAGAACCTAAGTTAATTTCAGTTGCTAAACCTTCTGGCATCATACGTGGTAGGTTTTCATAAAAACCACCGCCAGTTACATGGGCACAGCCATGAACGTCTGCTACTTTTAAAGCTCCAAGTACAGGTCTTGCATATAATTTTGTTGGCACTAACAAGGCTTCCCCTATAGGACCAAGATCCTCGTAGCCTTCCACAATCGAATCAACGGCGTAATGATTATCTGCAAAAACAATTTTTCGCACTAATGAGTAACCGTTTGAATGCACCCCACTTGAAGCAATACCAACAAGCACGTCACCCTCTACGATTTTCTCACCTGTTACGATGGCTGATTTTTCACAAGCTCCTACCGCAAAACCAGCTAAATCATACTCATCTTCTTCGTAAAGACCTGGCATCTCTGCAGTTTCTCCACCGATTAATGCCGCACCAGATTGCACACAGCCATCTGCAACGCCCTTTACAATTTGCTCAATTTTCGCTGGCTCTGCCTTGCCAAGCGCTACATAATCTAAAAAGTACAATGGTTCAGCACCTTGCGCTACGATATCATTGACACACATCGCTACACAGTCCACACCAATCGTGTCGTGCTTGTCCACCATAAACGCTAGCTTTAGCTTTGTCCCAACACCATCTGTACCTGAAATAAGAACAGGTTCCTTAAGATTTAGTTCTGACAAGTCAAACATACCGCCAAAACCACCAAACGTGCCCATCACACCTAGACGGTTTGTACGTTCAACGTGAGATTTCATTCGTTTTACAGCTTCGTAGCCTGCTTCAATATTTACACCTGCTTGTTCATATGCTTTCGACACGCAGAGTTCCTCCTTATCATCCAAATCGCCTTGGCACATCTGAATCTAGATTTGTCATCATAGTTATACGTGTTTAGATGTTTTTCTTAACGTAATAGTTCTTTTTCATGTGGTAAGATTGTATCTGGGAAAATTTCTGTAGGATATTTACCTGTAAAGCACGCTAGGCATAATCCACGGTTTTCATCTTCATATGGTCTTGCAATCGTCTCCACCATACCTTCAACGGAAAGGAATGTTAGGGAATCGGCTCCTATAGCATCACGGATTTCATCTACATTATGGCTAGATGCAATCAATTCTTCATGTGTGGAAGTATCGATCCCGTAATAGCAAGGATCCGTCATCGGTGGTGAAGAAATGACAACATGTACTTCTGCCGCCCCTGCATCTTTTAACATTTTTACAATACGTCGTGAAGTTGTACCGCGAACGATTGAATCGTCCACCATCACTACACGCTTATCTTTTACGACTTGAACAACAGGAGAAAGCTTCATTTTCACACCGCGTTCACGTAATTCCTGTGTTGGTTGGATAAATGTACGCCCTACATAACGATTTTTAATAAGACCTAGCTCATATGGAATGCCACTTTCCTCTGCAAAGCCAATTGCCGCTGAAATACTTGAATCAGGGACACCTGTTACAACATCAGCTTCAATATGTGCACACTCTCGAGCAAGCTGTTTGCCCATACGTTTACGTGCCATGTGGACGTTTATACCATCAATATCAGAATCGGGCCGTGCTAAATAAACGTACTCCATCGCGCACATTGCCCGTTTATCCATCTCTACAAAACGATCAGATTTTACACCCTCATCGTTAATAATTAATAACTCACCAGGTTCAACAGATCGAACAAATTCTGCACCTATTAAATCAAATGCACAAGTTTCAGAAGCTACAACCCAGCCATCTCCTAGCTTCCCAAGAGATAATGGACGTAAACCATGTGGATCACGTGCAACAAGCATTTCATCTTTAGTCATAATTAAGAACGAATATGCGCCCTTTAATAAAGATAGGGCATTTTTCACCTTCCCACGGAATGGTGAATGCGAGCTTTTCTTAATAAGATGCGCTAGCACTTCAGTATCAGAGCTAGAATGGAAAATACTACCTTGACGCTCTAAATACTGTTTTAAGTGCGTGGCATTGACTAAATTACCGTTATGAGCAATTGAAAGGCTACCAGTTGAGGAGTGAAATAATAACGGCTGTACATTTTCGATACCGCCCCCTCCAGCAGTCGTATAACGGACATGGGCAATTGCTGCTTTTCCGTCCACTGCCTTTAATTTCTCTTCGTTGAAAACATCATTCACTAGTCCTTCGCCTTTCACCGCGCGAAGATGCTGACCGTCAGAAACGACGATCCCAGCGCCTTCTTGGCCACGGTGTTGAAGAGCATGAAGCCCGTAATAACTAAGGTGTGCTGGATTTGAGTTACCCCAAATACCAAACACCCCACATTCTTCGTTTAAGCCTCTGAGTTCAGCAAGCATGGGATTGCTCCTTTCCAATTAGAACGGAATTCCTCCACTGTACCTTCTACAAGCACACCGTTGTCACCGTCGATTTTAACAAGCGCATCGTTTGTTACGACACCGATTTTCATTGCGTCTTTTACAATTTCTACAAATGCAGCTACATCTTCTTCTTTCACTGTTACAACAAAACGAGATTGTGTTTCACTGAATAATGCTGTTGTAGCAGAGCCTGTTAATGTTACATCAAGACCTAAGCCATTTGCGCCAAATGTTGTTTCAGCAAGCGCTACTGCAAGACCGCCTTCTGCTACATCATGTGCTGATTGTACGATGCCTGCTTTAATCGCTTTAAGCAATGCTTCTTGACGTGCGGCTTCAATCTGTAGGTCAATAGCTGGTGCTTTCCCTGAAATAACCCCATTATTTAATAATTTTTGAAGCTCCGAACCACCGAATTCAGTTTTTGTATCGCCGATCACAAATACTACATCACCAGCAGCCTTTACTTCTTGAGTTGTCACATGTGCTAAATCTTCAATTAGTCCAACCATACCGATTGTTGGTGTTGGATAAACCGCTTCGCCAGAACGCTCGTTATAAAGAGAGACGTTACCGCCGATTACTGGTGAATTCAATGCTGTACAAGCGGCTGAAATACCATCAGCTGATTTTTCAATTTGCCAGAAAATTTCTGGTTTCTCAGGATTACCGAAGTTTAAGCAGTCAGTAATTGCTAATGGTGTACCACCAGTTGCCACGATATTACGAGCTGCCTCTGCTACAGCAATGGCACCGCCTACCTCTGGATCTAGGAAAATATAACGAGAGTTACAGTCAGTAGTCATCGCTAATCCTTTGTTCGTACCGCGAACGCGGATAACGGCCGCATCAGAACCTGGTGCAACGACTGTTGATGTACGTACTTGATAATCATATTGATCGTAAACCCACTCTTTTGAAGCAACTGTTGGTGCTTTTAAAAGTGCATTTAATGTTTCTTTGTAGTCTGTTACTACTGGCTCTGTGTTTTCCATCGCTTGGAACTCGGCATAGTAAGCAGGCTCTGCAGATGGTTTATGATAAACTGGTGCATCTTCTGCAAGTGCATCAGCAGGTACTTCAGCTACAACTTCGCCATTATGTAATAGGCGTAGCATTTTATCATCCGTCACGCGACCAATTGCCACAGCATCTAAGTCATATTTCTCGAAAATCGCTTTAATTTCATCTTCGCGACCTTTTTTCACAACAAGTAGCATACGCTCCTGAGATTCAGATAGCATCATTTCATATGCTGTCATGCCTGTCTCACGTTGAGGTACTAAGTCTAAGTTCATTTCTACACCAGAGCCAGCCTTCGAAGCCATTTCTGCTGATGAAGAAGTAAGACCAGCAGCACCCATATCTTGAATACCTACTAGCGCGTCAGATTTTACAACTTCTAAACATGCTTCAAGTAAAAGTTTCTCCATAAATGGATCTCCTACTTGAACTGCTGGACGTTGGTTCTCAGATTCTTCTGTTAACTCTTCAGATGCAAATGTTGCACCATGGATACCGTCACGGCCTGTTTTAGCACCCACATACATGACTGTATTCCCTACACCAGCCGCGATTCCACGTTGAATATCTTTGTGGTCGATTAAACCTACACACATTGCATTCACTAGTGGGTTGCCTTCATAGCAAGGATCGAATTGAATTTCGCCACCGACTGTAGGAATCCCGATACAGTTACCGTAACCTGCGATACCAGCAACTACTTCTTCAAATAAATATTTACCACGTGCTGATTTTAATTCGCCAAAGCGTAGTGAGTTTAGCATCGCAATTGGACGTGCACCCATTGAAAAAACGTCACGGATAATACCACCAACTCCTGTAGCAGCACCTTGATAAGGCTCAATTGCTGATGGGTGGTTATGTGATTCCATTTTAAATACAACTGCTTGTTCGTCACCAATATCTACGATACCAGCACCTTCACCTGGACCTTGTAAAACTTGTGGACCCTTTGTAGGGAATTTACGTAACACTGGTTTTGAATTTTTGTATGAGCAGTGCTCAGACCACATTACGGAGAAAAGACCTGTCTCTGTCCAATTTGGTAGACGTCCTAAAATACCTTCTACCATTGCAAATTCTTCGTCTGACATCCCCATACCAGCGTATAACTTTTGCTCTTTAATTTGCTGTGCTGTTGGCTCAAACTTAGTTGTTGACATGATTTTCCCTCCACTGCTTCACAATTGATTTAAATACTGCTAGACCGTCTGCTCCGCCCACCAGTGCATCAACAGCTCGCTCTGGGTGAGGCATCATCCCTAGTACATTGCCACGCTCGTTTGTAATCCCTGCGATATCTTCTAAAGAACCGTTTGGATTTTCGCCTGAATATGTGAACACGATTTGATTGTTATCTTTTAATTGTTGTAAAGTTTCCTCGTCACAGTAGTAGTTACCTTCACCGTGAGCGATTGGAATATTGATTATTTGACCTAGCTCATATTGGTTTGTGAATAATGTATTATTGTTTTCAACTTTAAGCTGGATTGTACGGCACATGAATTTCAAATTTTTGTTACGAAGTAATGCGCCTGGTAATAAGCCTGCTTCAGTTAAGATTTGGAAGCCATTACATACTCCCAATACCGGCTTACCAGCATCTGCTGCCTTCTTAACCTCTGCCATAATATTAGATTGGTTGGCCATCGCACCACAGCGAAGATAATCCCCATATGAGAAGCCTCCTGGTACTAAAATGCCATCAAAGCCACTTAAATCTGTTGCTGTATGCCATACATATTCTACTTCTTCACCTAGCTCGTCTTTAATCGCATGATACATATCGATATCACAGTTTGACCCAGGGAAAACGAGTACTGCGAATTTCATGATTAGTTAGCCTCCTCGACTTCGTAGCGATAGTCTTCGATTACAACGTTAGTTAAAACCTTTTCACACATTTCTTTTACTAGAGTATCAATATCACGTTCTGTATCTTTAATTGCTAGTTCAAGATATTTACCGATTCGTAAATCTTCTACTTCAGCGTAACCCATTTTCACTAAAGAACCTTGTACAGCTGAACCTTGTGGATCAAGAATGCTCTCACGTAATGTCACGTAAATTTTAACTTTTTTCATTGTTATTTGCCTCCGAGTCTAGAAAGTATAATAGTATAAACTTCAGTTAAATTACCAAGGTCTCTACGAAAGACATCTTTGTCTAACTTTTGCTTTGTAGTTGCATCCCAAAGTCTACATGTATCTGGTGATATTTCATCTGCCAGTAGTACATTTCCGTCATTGTCACGTCCAAACTCTAATTTAAAGTCAATTAGTGTAACGTTGACATCTGCAAAAATAGGCTGTAAAACTTTGTTCACTACAAGTGCACCATCATAAATGGCTGTCACTTCCTCAGGTGTTGCAAGATCAAGTACGTCAATATGCTCCGTTGAAATGAGCGGATCGCCTAGCTCATCGTCTTTATAATAAAATTCAACGATTGGGCGTTTTAATGGTGTACCTTCCTCAATGCCAAGACGTTTCGCTAAGCTACCTGCCGCTATATTGCGAACTACGACTTCAATTGGAATAATATCTACCTTTTTTACAAGCTGCTGCGTATCAGATAATTGTTTTACGAAATGTGACGCAATTCCGTTTGCTTGTAATTTTTCGAAAATTAAAGATGTAATGCGATTATTTAATACGCCTTTGCCTTCAATTTCTTCTTTTTTCTCACCATTAAACGCTGTTGCACTATCCTTGTATTCAACGAGTAACACATTAGGCTCCTCTGTTGAGTACAATTTTTTTGCTTTACCTTCATACAAAAGTTGACCTTTAGTCATTTCGTTACTCCCCCTGATATTATGAAATACACGCGTATTGTTCAGAATTGAATCGTACGTATACGATTCAATTCTGTAACATCCGCTAGTGACTCTACTCAATCCATTTCGCCTTGGCGTAATTGTAGCTGTCGCTTTGCTTTCGCATAGATAAACAAAGCGTGAAGATTGTTAGTTAAGACCAAGACGTTCAAAAATCATATCTACATGCTGTAAATGGTAGTTGTAGTCGAAGCAATCATCTAGCTCTTCCTTCGTTAAATACGATGTAATTTTTTCACTTGCATCGACTAACGTACGGAACTGAACTTGCTCGTCCCATGCCTGCATCGCTAAAGGTTGTACTGTATCATATGCTTCCTCACGCACTAACCCTTTATCGATCAGTGCTAATAAGATACGTTGAGAGTAAATTAGACCAAAAGTGCGACCCATATTACGTTTCATGTTTTCAGGGAATACTGTTAAGTTTTTCACAATGTTACCGAAGCGATTTAACATATAGTTAAGTGTAATCGTTGCATCCGGTAAAATAACGCGCTCTGCAGATGAATGTGAAATATCACGCTCATGCCATAATGCTACGTTTTCATAAGCCGTTACCATATAGCCACGCATTAAACGTGACATACCAACCATGTTTTCAGAACCGATTGGATTACGTTTATGAGGCATTGCTGACGAGCCTTTTTGACCTTTTGCAAATGCTTCCTCAACTTCACGTGTTTCTGATTTTTGCAAGCCGCGAATCTCTGTTGCAAATTTCTCAATTGATGTTGCGATTAATGCCAACGCACCTAAATATTGAGCATGACGATCACGTTGTAATGTTTGAGTTGAAATAGGTGATGCTGTAAGGCCTAATTTATCGCATACATATTGCTCAACTTTAGGATCAATATTGGCATATGTTCCAACTGCTCCAGACATTTTTCCTGTTTCAATTACTTTTGCTGCTGCTTCAAAGCGTTCTAGGTTACGCTTCATTTCTTCATACCATAAGCCTAGTTTTAAACCGAAAGTTGTTGGCTCAGCATGAACACCATGTGTTCGTCCCATCATAACCGTATGCTTATGCTCTTTCGCTTTTGCTGCGATAATATCAATGAAATTCACGATGTCTTTGCGTAAAATATCATTCGCTTGTTTAATTAAATAAGAAAGAGCTGTATCAACTACGTCCGTAGATGTTAAACCATAGTGCACCCATTTTCGCTCTTCACCAAGTGTCTCAGAAACGGCACGAGTAAATGCTACAACATCATGACGTGTTTCTTTCTCAATCTCTAAAATACGATTAACATCAAATGAAGCATTTTCACGAATTTTAGCTACATCCTCTTTTGGGATGTCTCCGATTTCTGCCCAAGCCTCACATGCTAAAATTTCAACTTCTAACCAAGCTTGATATTTATTTTGTTCTGTCCAAATTGCTCCCATTTCGGGTCTTGTGTAACGTTCGATCATTGCGTTTCTCCTTCTATTCTGACCAAATGCCAGAACTCTCGATTTGTTGTAGTGTTTCTTCTAAGTTTTTTGTCATAATCGTTACGTGGCCCATCTTACGGTTCACCTTAGCTTCAGCTTTCCCATAAAGATGTATAGACCATTCAGGATATTTAGCAATTGAGTTACTAAGTGGCATGACATGCTGCCCTAAAACATTTACCATAATAGACGGTGCCCAAAGTTGTGGTTTACATAATGGCCAACCACAAACTGCACGTATATGCTGATGGAACTGTGAAACGTTACATGCTTCTATAGAATAGTGACCTGAATTATGAGGTCTTGGTGCTAATTCATTTATAATGATTCCACCGTCTTCTAATACAAACATTTCTACAGCTAATGTCCCTACTAAATTTAAATAATCAGCAATTTTCAAGGCTTCTCGTTCTGCAGACAAAGATGTTTCCTCTTTTATACGAGCTGGTACGATCGTTTCATGTAAAATTTGATGAACATGAATATTTTCTCCAACTGGCTGACAATATGATTCACCATTCCCGTTTCTTTGAACAATGACAGACACCTCTTTAACGAAAGGTACAAATCCCTCAACAATACATTGTGAATGGGAGAAAAGCCCTTTTGCTAACGGTAAGTCTTCTGTAGATTTTAAAAGCTGCTGCCCCTTGCCATCATAGCCACCTCTTGCTGTTTTGACTATACAAGGATAACTAATCCTATCAATATTGGCTAGTAATTCTTCATATGTATTTACAACCAAATAAGGGGCTACTGGACAACCTGCGTTCACTATCGCTTCTTTTTCAGTCACACGGTCTTGTGTGATGCGTACTAGCTCTGCTCCTTGTGGGACGTAAGCCATTTGTGTTAAACGTTTTAAGCCTTCATAATCAATATTTTCAAATTCATACGTTATAACGTCACTTACCTCTGCAAGTTCTTCTAAAGCTGACTCATCATCATATGGGGCTACAATACGTACATCCGCAACCTGTCCACCTGGTGAATCCATTGATGGTTCAAGAACGGCGATTTTAAAGCCTGCTTCTTTAGCAGCAAGTGCCATCATACGGCCAAGCTGACCTCCTCCGATAATGCCTATCGTCTGCCCGGGATAAATTATCTTTGTCACACTAAGTCACCTGTGCTTTCCAGTACTTGTTGCTTCGTGGCTTCACGTCTAGCATCTAGTTTATTAGCCAGCTCTGTATCTGTTGTCGATAAAATTTGCGCCGCTAGCAAGCCTGCATTCGTCGCTCCCGCTTTGCCAATCGCTACTGTTGCTACAGGTACACCGCCAGGCATTTGAACAATTGATAATAAAGAATCAAGACCGTTAAGAGCACGTGATTGCACAGGTACACCGATGACCGGTAACGTTGTTTTAGCTGCTACCATTCCAGGTAAATGCGCAGCTCCACCTGCACCAGCAATAATTACTTGAATACCTCGCTCACGTGCTGATTGTGCATACTCAAACATTAAATCGGGAGTACGATGTGCAGACACTACTTTTTTCTCGTACGGTACCTGTAATTCATCTAAAATATCACATGCATATTTCATTGTTTCCCAGTCACTTGAACTCCCCATAATGACACCGATTTTCGGATTCATGATTGTCGCTCCTTTTTAACGTTAGAAAAATGATCAAATATTTTATAGCTACTACAATTCTTTACTTTTTCTTTTTCATAACAAAGAAAATCCTCAAATAAACTACTCCCTACCATACACGTGAAAGCAGTTTACTTGAGGACTTATTATGAAAAGAATATGCAAATGGACATTTCTGCACATAAACCTTCCCGTAACATGCCAAAAGTGCTTTCCCGCATAGTCCAGCATTTACGGTGCCGGGTAGAGACACTAGAGCCAATCCTCTAGCATATATGTGGGATTTATTTGTTTTTCCTTCTCATATTTTAACAAGTCATTTCATTGTAGTCAACCAAAAATGCGAACATTTTATTTTAGTCATTTATAAACGTTCGGATTTAAGCAAAAATTACTCGGAATCTTGCCATAACATCGCTTTAAATTGTATTTTTTGACGTAAATACGTTGGTTCTCCATTGACTACGTGAAAAATCGGTTCTTCTTTTCTTCCCACTGCCATATAACCATCTCGACGCATTCTTGCCAAACAATCTTCAATTGACTCGTTTTCTTCTACTTCATACCAAATTTGTTTTTTTCCCAAATCTTTCTTCCTTTCAATCTTGTTTCCAATTATTTTCCCTTGTATGAATTCCATTATACCTTTAGTTTGTTCCTTTAGTATGTATGATGTATTAATAAAATGCTCTTCGCCAAAACGTGAAGTAGATTTTCGTTCCGACTAGGTATTTTCCTGAAGGGCGTCCGATGAGCCGCTTGGGCAAGCAAATGTTTTTTATGCGAAAGCGTAAGTGCAATGTAACGACAGCGGCACGATGTTGGTCACGAATGCGTAATTATTGGATGTAATATTTTTAGCCTTCTTTCCTCAACTTGCTCGCTCCAGGGTCTCATCTATGACGCTATTCCCCAAAAAGTTCACCCTTTACTTAATAAATATCATTCTCAACTTTTCGTGACGGCTATTAAAAGGAAATTATTGTTACTAATCGAAGACAAATTAAAAGAACTGCAGAAAAATAAACTGCAGTTCTTTATTAAGGATTTTGAAATCCGTAGATTCCAATTAAATATGCACCTAGGAACAGAAACATTAAAAAAGCATTGAGTACAATCAAAACTATACGAATATCACCTTTAATACCCAAAATTGCACTAATTATTCCTAATCCCCCTAACACAAATGGCGTAAATATACTTAGATCATAAAGGTAATTAAAAAAACTACCATACCATTTTGATGAATCATAGCCAAACATAAAGAGTGTAATTATTAAGGAAAATATTGATAAAGCAGAAAAAATGTTACGCCTCATTTTTTAATTCCCCCTTATTAAAGCATGATATGTGTGATAGATCTAATTTCAATTTAAAATTCGCTAATAAAGCTCGTCCGACTTTACTCTTTGAGCAATAAGTGATGGATATATCAAATATTGAGGCAATATACAATGTGAAGCATCGCCTGTTCTAGCGCCTACCTCTTCCTATTTTTAGACATTCCAGCAAGAATCTCTCTTGATGGCGTTCTATTCTCCTGTTCGTCATTTCTATCAGTCGTTTTTGTTTCTACGGGCACAAATGTGTTCTCCCCTCGAAACATTCCACAAACAGTTTGCTTTGCTCGTTTTTTTCGGAGGATATGTCGGGATTAGTTCATTCATTATGTAAATTTTAAATGAGTATATCATTTTATTTTTATTTTATAAAACAAAAAAGCCGAGGAATAAATCCTCGACTTTTTCAGGTGCCTAGCGACGTCCTACTCTCACAGGGGGAAGCCCCCAACTACCATTGGCGCTAAAGAGCTTAACTTCCGTGTTCGGTATGGGAACGGGTGTGACCTCTTTGCCATCATCACTAGACTATTGTAGGCTTTCAATATACATCGTATTTCTTCGTCAGCTTCTGTCGCTTCCTCGAACTACTCGTATCTTGAAACCCTTGAAAGAAATTATTCTTTCAAAACTGGATAAACGGCGCATTGAATGCTTCAAACATTTTGGTTAAGTCCTCGATCGATTAGTATTCGTCAGCTCCATGTGTCACCACACTTCCACCTCGAACCTATCTACCTCATCGTCTTTGAGGGATCT
>NZ_JBIWGL010000016.1:97247-121358 GCF_044763535.1 Lysinibacillus sp. NPDC095746 | reverse complement strand
ATACGTTCTACCCTGGCTACTGCTATAATAAAACCATATAAAAAATGGTCAACCAGAAATATCTGGCTGACCTTATAATACGAACGGAGCAGGTTGGTTGAATAAGAAGGGATATTTGTAAGAATGTTGAAGTAGTAAAGAATATCGTTTACCTCAGGTTTAATAACAGTAATGTCTAGTTGATAAGGGGGGACAATATGAGGACCAAAATGATTATGTTGATTTCTGTGCTATTCTTAATGACACTTGTCGGTTGTAACAATATTGATGAGAACGAAAATCGAGAGGTAAGCCCTACTTTTTCATTACCCGTTACTTTTGGTGACGGGACAAAGGGTGAGTTTTTATTGATTGGTGAAGAAGGGAAAATTGGTCTTTTGGTCGGATCGGGTAAAACAGGTGAGGCAGTAGAAGAAAAGTTTATTGCTAATAAAGTAAATAAACATATGTGGTATTTCTGGGGAGAGAAAGATAGTATCAGTGGTGATTTTAAAGTAGTTGGAATTGACAAAGAAGGGAAAGAACATCCTGTGTTGTTATCTGGCAATGATAAAGTATGGCAATATTCTAATGCTTCCATTAGCCCTAATGACGGTGCAGATTCCCATATCCCATCGAATATGGTGTTCCCTACAAGTGGATTATGGAAATTAGAAATATATTTTAATGATAAAATATTTGGGGAACTAGTTATAAACGTTGAAGAGAGTTAAATCATCTTCAACTAGGATGCTTTAGTTTAATTTTTCGATTCATCAATACAAAAAGGCAGATTTATTCTACACGTTTGGAGATTAAATCTGCCTTTTTGTTTTTTAACAGCAACAATCTTTGAGAAAACAGCCTTTGTAAAAGAATACGTCCCCTATCATCTTCAATTATTGCTCCACAGCCAATAGCCAATAGAGTTTCATGCCCGATCATTTGTCTCATCATTTTAATGTAATCATTCATAATTGATACCCTCTTTCCTTTTTGTAGATCCCTAAACAATCTTTTCATAATTTACTTAAAGTTCTAGAAATAAGTTCAATCCATTAAATACCATAAACATCCTTATTTTACATTGTTTCTTCGAATATAAATACACAGGGTTCAAATACAAAAAAGCAAGACCCAAATTACATAAAAAAAATGAGCCCTGCCTTTATTTATTTTCCATCCTTATTACTTAATTTTTGAATCTCGAGTAGTTCAGATATCGTTACAAATTTATATCCCTGCTCATCAAGCTCTGGTAAGATTTTTTCTAATGCTTTCACAGTCTGCTCACGATTTCCACCGCCATCATGAAATAACACGACACTTCCAGGCTTAGCACCTTTTAAAACAGTATTGACAATTTTCTTTTCTCCAGGACTTTTCCAATCAAATGTATCTAAATGCCATGACCACATGACAACTTTATACCCTTCTTTTGATATTGCATCAATCATGGAATCCGTGTATTGGCCTTCAACGGGTCTAAATAAAACAGGGACATAACCTGTAATACCATAAATTGTTGCATGTGTTTGTTTTATTTCTTTCATCAAATTGGAAACGTTCGTTCTAAAAGGATGCGTATATGTGTGAATGGCTAGTTCGTGACCTTCTTCATGTATACGTAAAGCGAGCTCTGGATTTTTTTCTGCATTTTCACCCACAATAAAGAATGTAGCCTTTGCATTGTACTTGTCTAATATATCTAAAATGTCAGGTGTGTACTTTTTATGAGGACCATCATCAAAGGTTAAGGCGATCACTTTTTCATCCGTATTAATATCCCACAAAATTTGTCCTGCCTCTTCGTAATACTTCCTTCCCTTGTCTGCAAAAGATTTTTCATTAACAAAAAATAAAAATAACCCGAAAAAGCATAATGCAATCAGCAGATAGTATTTCCTCAAATTTTCACCTCCTGCAAATAATATTTCTAATCATTATTATTTGAGGTTTAAACTAAAAAATGCTTTTATTTTTGTTCTTTTAATTGTATATAAAACCAATAACAATCCAAATTGAATGTAAATAACGCTACACATTCTATTCTTAAAAATGTTATATTATTTGGAAGGAGTGTGATTATTTTGATAATAAAGGTAAAGGAAGAGGAATTCGAGTTAAACAGCTCCAACCTAAGTCAAAGGTGTTTTGAACCGCTCATTCAGATTTATAAGGTAAGGATGTCCAAAGAAACTAATATCGGTGTAAAAGAACGTTTTTATGAGGAACTTACGGAAGGCCAAAGAGCATTATTTATGTTTTATGTTTATTATAACCATATTAGTAAATCTCTTATCGAATTTTATTGGTGGAGTGCTTATTTCATGGCTCAGCCTAAAAATTGGGCAGCGATCAAAGCCTGTTTTAAATATTTTAATGATGAACCTTTTCTTTTACTCCTGGAGAAAATTGAACAGGAACTAAAACAGCATAATCATCCTACTACATTAGAGAATTTTACAATCACTCGCGATGAATTAAATGATAACAAAGAGCTTCATGCCTCTTTTGAAACGCTATATGCAATATTCGAAAACATTTATCCAACTACTATAGAAAAAATAAATACTTTGATCGAAACGAATTTACATGACTTTGTACAAATTGAAAAGTAAGGAGTATTTTCCATGGCAACAATAGAAGATTTTATGAATCTTGATATTAGAATCGGTACTGTTATCCAAGCCGAAGAACTTACAAAAGCAAGGGTTCCTGCTATTAAAATGAAAATTGATTTTGGAGAAGATCTTGGCATCAAGCAATCCTCTGCTCAAATTACAAAACGCTATACGCCAGAAGGAATTATGAATACGCAAGTAGTAGCAATCGTTAATTTCCCTCCCCGTCGTGTGGCAGGCTTTAAATCTGAAGTTTTAGTAATTGGCGGCGTTCCTGTAGAAGGAGATGTGATTTTATTAGCTCCTGATCAGCCTGTACCAAACGGAACTAAAATTAGTTAATGCTAGGATTTTGTGATAAAAAATGAAACTGTGTCACAGGCACAAAAATAGCTTTAACCTAAAACGAGAGGATCCTAGAAAATGAAAATTTATTATGATTGGTGCTACATCATTAAAATCTTCCAATAAAAAATAGAAAGGAGCGTGATAATGAAAAAAAAAAAGGAGAGAACATTATGAAAAACAGACAAGCAACAACTAATGACTATGAAACTATTATAAATCTTTGGGATCGATCCGTTACCAAAACCCACGATTTTTTAAGTTTAAAAGATAAGGAAGACATTAAACAAGAAATTCCTTTGTATTTCCCACATCTTGATGTGAGACTTTGGTATGTGGACAATGAATTGATAGGTTTTTCAGGGACCAATAACCAGCACTTAGAAATGCTATTTTTAGAACCTGCTGAGATTGGAAAAGGTTATGGCAAACAATTAATACAACAACTTATTAGAGATTTTAATATAAGGTCTGTTGATGTCAACAAAGACAATGAAAACGCAATGATGTTTTATTTGAAAAATGGTTTTACTATTGTTAGTGAAGATCCAACAGATAGCTCAGGTCGTCCTTATCCAATACTTCATCTAGTATTAACGTAATTAGCAAAGGCAATCCTGCTACTTTATTCATAGGCTATGGTAAATTTAGATTTAAAAAAATTAGGGATACCTAAATGGTTCCCTAAATTTTTTTAATAATAATGCCATTTTGAATTTGTGCTTAAGATAATTTAGATACTGGAATTCGAAAGACCTAAACTATCATAGTTATCTGTATTTCTTTTTTGTGTTTTTATTACTACAACGATCGATAAATAAAAACTAAGCTAGTTAATTATCAAGATATTTGGTAGCCACACCTTTAAAGCTTGTCTATCCATTTGTTTCAATTAAAAGCATACCTTTAAAAAAGTTTAATCAAAATAGCCCCTAAACTTTCTATTTATTAATGAATATCATGTAACTTCATTTTTTCCAATTCTTTCTTTCTTTTATTTTTTAAAGATTCCCTTCCTTTAACCCAAGTTCCTAATAAAAACACCGTACCAGCAACTGCAACTTTAATGAGTGAAGATGTATTGACATTTCCCGTTCTAGTTGTCCACCATCCAAAAATAAAAACTAAATACAGAATAGGTACAATTGCTCCAAAGTAAACGTTGGCTCTTCTAGATAAAAATGATTGAACGCCTATTATTACAATGGCTATTAAAATGGCTATCAACCATTTATAATTTGGATCCATTAATCATCATTCCTTTCGCTTTTATATTTATCAATAATCATTTTTGCCGTCTCTAAACTCAACCGTTCATCAATAACCAAATTTTTAATCATATTTACAAACTCCAGGTCTTCAGTATTGCTACTCAGTTCAATTTTTTTAATTAAAGTATCTAATTTAGTCCTTACAGTCGGATATGAGACACCATAAATTTTAGATATATTCTTTAAAGACCCAGAATTTATTATAAATTTTCTTATAAATTCAACAGATTCTTTATCTAAAGATAAAATCCAAGATGGTACTTCATCACGGTTCATATCACCCCTCCTTTTTAACAATGTTAAACAATAATTAAATAAAATCCAAGTAAACATTAACATTATTTATATTTTTAAGGTTATTTTAAGCAAAACGTTTTTTTGACGTAGAAACTTTCCGTTGGACTAATGCTAGGTTAATCATTTGTTCAATTGTTTTGTGGAATTATTGTCGTTTGAATGGCATCATTTTAAAATAATGATCATCTGTAAAAGCATGGAATTGTCATAATTATAGAGGAATCTTAGGGGGCTACCGGGTGGATATTTAATTGGTTTATACTTGTAGGCTGGCAAAAAAGCACTAACATGCAAACTGTCAGTGCCTTCGAAACAAATTAATGCTTACTTCTTCACTTTAGAAAGTGTCATGCCATCACCAATTGGAATAATAATCGATTCTAATTGGGGATGGTTCGCTACTGCTACATTGAATTTCTTCATTATTTCCGTATAGCGTTTTGGTTGGGTATTTGGGTCTGCCACACTTCCTGCAGCAAGCACATTGTCAGTAACAATAATCGCATCGGGATTTGCTAGCTGTACACAGTAATTTAAATAGTTTTCATAATTTTCCTTATCAGCATCGATAAAGAAAAAGTCGAATCGCTCATTTCTTTGTACAAGTTTTTCAAGACTTTCCAATGCAGGACCTATTATATAGGATACCTGTTCACCAAAACCTGCCTTCGATAAATTACCATTTGCTAACTGTGCGTATTTTTCCTCTAATTCTAGAGAAGTTAATTTGCCATCACTGCCGAATCCTCTTGCTAGACAAATCCCACTATATCCACCGAGAGCCCCTACTTCAAGAATGTTTTTAGCTCCTGTCATTGAGACAAGCATTGTTAATAGTTTTCCAGAGGAAGGAGAAACAGAAATGGCGGGCATTCCGTTTTCTTCAATAGATGTAATGACCTCTTCTAAAATAGCGTCTTCGTTATAAAACACGGCATCAATGTACTGATTAATTATTTTCATTCAGGTTATTCCCTTCCTCATCATTTTTTAAAGATTTTTCATTATCTTCTTCTTCACTGTCAGATGGAGCCATCGTTTCACTTTCATGTATTTCAAATAATTGAATGAACTCATTGATGACCATATCAATGGCTTTTAATTCACCCACTAATATTGGCTGAATAGATTGAAACTCTGGTTGCTCTAATTGTTGCTTAATCGTTGCACGCTTTAGATTCATCATCTCTAAAAAAGCAATCGCTCTTCCACGTCTGAAAGTTTTAGGTCCGCGTTGATGAGAGCCATCTCTTCCTCTGTGACGTCCCCCACGATGATGTCCCTCTTCTCTAAATTCCTTCATTTTTTCACTTCTCATTTTTAAACCCCTTTCATTGTATACATTTGTATACACTTAACCCCTTTCTTATCGTATACAAACGTATACAATTTGTCAATAATCTTTATTCATTTTCCCATTACTTTACCTTTAAGCAGTTTGTAATATTTACCTCTACTAGTATTTCCATTAAACTGGATGTATCAGTCAAATTAATTTGGCAGTGAAACTGGTTTAGAAGCATGTCATATGTGAAAAGGTGGTATATTGAAGAAAAAATCTTGTTTATTTTTAGTATTGTTTAGTCTTTTTTTAGTTGGTTGTAATGAAACAGTAACAGAATCTAAAAAACCTGATGCAGCAGAAGTTTTAAGATTGGACAACCATGCAGATATTTATCAGTGGGAAGGGAACATTTTACAAACCAATATAGAATGGATTGATAAACTGGAACTCAATGAAAACAAAAATATTGGTGAAATCGAATTTAACGCAACTAAAGCTGAAGATTTTAAAAATGGTACAGCTAACCTTTTACCAATTGGTGCAAAAATTTATTCTGTAAAAGAACGTGATGATATTTTCATCGTAAAATTTGACAATGTGGTTAAACGATATTTAATTCTATCTGAGGGCTGATTTTTTTTGAAAGGAGACGAACATGTTCATTCATGATACAGTAACAGATTTCACCGATAATTATCTGCCTACCATTGAATATTTAAAAAAATATTATGAAAAGCATGCGAGCCATTTTGAAGAATACTTTCGATATCATTGCCATAAGGTAGATAAAAAAATGAAAATGGCTATTCCAAAGCACCAGGAAAAGATTTCAACATTCATTGAAATAAAAGATAAAATGCCTAAGCTTATTAGTGATATCGCAAGGGACTATGAGCAGATGTACGATATCACCTTTACAAAAGATGTACATCTGATTATAGGTTTATACGGAAGTAATGCTTTTACTTACCGACAAATCATACCAGAAATTGCATTTTGCATAGAGAAACTTTCCTCTCAAGATCGCCATTTGCAAATTATTATTGCTCATGAGTTTGGACACGCTTTACACCATTTATTATCCGAAAAAAGCGGTGTTGATTGGACAATGGTAGACTGGGAGAGCCCATTCACTTGGCTTTTGCAGGAAGGTATTGCAACATATTTTTCTACAAAAGCGGTACGTGCGAGGAAAGATGAATACTTTGCGTTTCAAGAAGACATAGAGTGGATAACATTTGCTACAAATAATAAACAAATAATTATTGAAGCGTTTTTAAGCGATTTAACTTCGCTAAATGCAAGAGCAGTTTATCTTGAATGGTTCTCTATTAATGGAGGTAAACGATTTGGTATCAATCGCTTAGCTTATTTTATCGCATATGAATTCATACAAAACTGCCTTCAAGAACTTGAAGAATTGGATGTTATTACATTATGGCGAAATGTTAACTATCAGGATATTATTTATCAGCAGTTAACCGAAATGACAAAGAAAAATGGATGATTTAACCATTTATTGATAACGATTTTTTTGAGGTCATCTTTCTGAAGATGACCTTCTTTGTCTATGGAAGAAAAGAAAAAGACGTTTCTAGACGTGTTTCCCCTACTCAAGTAATTTAGGATCTCAATCTAATATTCCAGAATAGAAATCCTCTGATAATCCTTCTTATTCGAAAATCCAATTGAATCTTACTTATTCCTCACATTACACACATCCACATTTTTTTAATTTCCTGACCAACAAAAAAAGCGTTAACCCTTTTCGATTAACGCCCCCCTAAAGCTGAACAAAGTTCTATCAACCTTTAAAACATGTTTTTTTCAGTATTTGTTTGAAAATCTAATACGCAATACCTACACGTGATTTCACATATTCTTTACTCTGAATTTGTAGATAGGCAAACTCTGCGGTATCTGCTACAGATATTTCTACCCCACCATCCGGTAAAAAGTCTCATTCGATACGATAAGTGCCCGTATATTTACCATCCGGTAAGTATGTTGGACAGACGATTGTCCAATCAGTATTAGAATTTTTCAATAAATGATAAACTTTATGATGCTCCTCTGCCGCAAAGGTTGTTTTTCTTTTTGATTCGCTTGATTGATAACGTAAAATACTTGGTGTCAATCGACTTTGTAGAATACTAGCTGTTCCGACAGTTATCATTCTTTTCACATGCTCTTTTTCCATTGCATCAAGAATGAGCGGCATACTTTCAGTTAATGTACTTGTGCCATCAGTGTTTAATGCACTAATTACAATGTCTACATTCGCCATGACCTTTGCTATATCTTGTTTTTCTAAAACATTTCCTTGTACAATATGTAAATTTTCATCATTTATTTTTAGCTTATTTGGGTGACGAACTAAAGCTGTAACGCTATGTTTATCTCGTAACGCTAGGGTAACGATATGGCTACCAACGCGTCCAGTGGCACCTAAAACTAAAATTCTCACTATGATCACCTCTTTTCTTGATTATAGCACACAAATGTTCTGTAACGATTTAAAGCATTGTTAATGAACATCAGTAAGTCTGATATTAACGATAAAAAGCTGAAGATCATTAGTTTCCGCGATACTATTGACAATAGTTTGGATTTCGCTTTCTGTACTCTTTTCGAGTTTATCTAAATTATGTAATTGTATCGTTATTAGTTGATTGCTCGGAGATTCAATTAAGTAGCCGATTGTACTATCTGGAAAATAACCTGCTGCTCGTAACGCTACTATAATTTTTTGTGTAAAATTCGTAGTTTGTAATTTTTCACCAATTTCTTCACTATAATTTGTATCGGGATTTTTTTGAATGGGTCTTTCATATGAAGGTTGATTATATTTTAGCAATGCTGCAGTTACTAACATCAAGGAAAATAAAATAAAAAGGCCTTTTATTAATCCTCTCATATGTTCTCTCCATTTCATCTTTTTTAATAGAATACGCTGATCATATTAAATAATATGAAATATTTGTTTTATAATCCTTATAATATTTGCCAGGCTAACATTTAGATGGCCTGGCAAAGAGACAACATTCACCTTAGTCGTTTATTCGTTTACGATTACTTTCACAACAGGTTCTAATTTTCCTACATATGCATCCCCAACATAATCAACATCTATTACTATAGCTCGTGGCACGAAACGTTGAATGCTTTCCAAAAGACGAGCGGTGTTGCGTCTTTTGACAAGCTGGAAAGGTGGAAGCGTGTCTAAATCTCTGTAAAAAGGGCAAGATATTACGAAAGTAGATAATATAAAAGCTACATTTTGTAATATTTCATCAACGCCTGTAGCATTAAAATCAATATTGCTTGTGGCGGTCACTTGATGTGTCATCCTATCAACCTTTCTTCTACGATACATGGAAAGATGTTAGTAATCTTTCTTAATATGAGCTTTTCATCGAAAAACGAGCACTTAGTTATTTATGCTAAATGCTCAAAGGTTATGAACAAAGCACACATTCTCTATTGTATGTATACAATTCAATGTATCGTTAAACAATTGCACAGGTGTCAGGTCCACATTCATCCCGCTTTTATCATTGGATTTCACATTAAAACATTATTTATCTTATTAGTGCGTAATAAATAACATACAACCAACTTAAACAACCATGGATGATTGCCCAGATAATGGAATGATTTACACTCCAGGAAATAGTAATGGCCAACACGGAGCCAAAACTAATACCGCTCTTAATAACTGTTTTGTTTTCCATTTTCCTCACCTTCTTTACTTTTCTAATTTCAGAAGTTTGCCTCCTCATCTTTATTCCTCCTAATCACGTCATCAATGAACGTATGTTTGTAACATCTATCTTATGATTTATAATTTCACCGCTAATAAAAATCACAATGAACACGCCACTCATTTAGCTCTGGATTAAAAAAGAAATAGAAATTTCCATTATCGACGATATTGAAATATGCCTTCTCGTCTGAGGCAATCTGTAATACAAAGGGAAAGTCCTCACCGTAATCATGACCACTTTGACAAAAAGCTGGATAGCCACCTATTTTATGAATAGCGTATATTTCCTCTACAATATCATCGAAGTATTCAATATCCTCCTCGTGCTCTAACCTCAAGATTTCATCCTCCACATCAGATGGAATCCCTCCCCCATCCCATGTCGGATAATCATTTTCAATAAGTTTTGGAATAAGCGGGAAAGCGCGAATACGGTCATGGTGCCAATTTTGCTGGATTAATCCTTCTATAGATGTGTATGCTCTTATTTCAAAAAAACGGCTAAGATCATCTTCTATGAGGTGATCAAATATTTCATCATTGATAAATAATGTTAGCAGCTCAATATGCTTTAGTGACGCAGGCACAAAAGAAAGATCCTTTAAAAATAAGGTCGCTAGTGGTTGAAACCTTTGTGGCCTCTGTTCCTCAGGTAAGGACCATCCAACATAGCCAATCCAGCTTTCTAGCAGGTCATATGTAGGTCTAAACCCACCTGTTTCAAAAATTGTTGCCTGTCTCACTAGCTGTGCCTTAATATTATCAATGTCCATTAGCAGATCCCTCACTTCGACAAATACAATCTACGACATGATCATTAACCATTCCTGTTGCCTGCATAAATGAATAGCAAATCGTACTGCCAACAAATTTAAAGCCGTCTTTTTTTAATTGCTTGCTCATTCGTTCACTAATTTCTGTTGTAGCAGGTACATCGGCTATGGACGACCATTCATTATTAATCGGCTGATGATCCACAAATCCCCAAATATACTTAGAGAAGGTGCCATATTTCTCTTGGATCCGTAGAAAGGCTTGAGCATTCGTCACAACACTAGCAATTTTAAGCTTATTACGTACGATGCGAGAATCCTGACGAAGCGCCTGTAGCTTGTCATCCGTATAGAGTATGATTTTCGAAGCATCAAATTGATCGAAAGCTGCCCGGTAGCCCTCTCGTTTTTGTAGAATTGTCCACCAGCTAAGTCCAGCTTGTGCCCCCTCTAAACAGAGCATCTCAAATAAATGCCGATCATCATAGACGGGAATACCCCATTCTTTGTCATGATACTCAACATATAAAGGTTCATCTAACTTGACCCATTCACATCTTTTCATTTCTATATCCTCCATTTTATGTATTCCTTTATCCCTCTTATACAAAGCTAGCCTTTTTTATGTGTTTTCCTTTATTGTAACGGTTTTAAACCCAACACTTCCAAACAGCTACTTGATTTTAGGTTTTGTTTTATAGGCTTTCATATGATAATTAATTTTAGCTCCGAAATTATGATTCTTCCCATCGTCCTCCAATATTCTAAATACAACCTTCACAACATTTGCTATGTGCAACCAAAAACAGTTTGAAATCGTATCAAAAAAATAATCTGTTTATGAAATGCTTGAAACACTTGCTTTGGTCATGATCACTTTTCCATTTGATTTGTTTTTATGGAGTGTTTGACAGCCTGTACAAAAAAGTCTTTATCATAGATTTTACCACTTGGATTAATATTCGATAAGGATTGAAATGTTTTTCCGCTTCACAGCCAACAATTAACACAAGATCACCATCATTTATGGTTTCCTGTTTCATTAGTCAAGTATTCAAACTACTATGCTCCTTATTTGCATCAATATGCCTATGAATGCTCTTTGGTTTTAGCTTGTACAATGAATCGTTGGAAAAGCGTCATTTCAAATTCCCCTTTGGTCATTTTCACTTTCAAAAATTTGTTCCGAACTAAGGATTAAAATGTCTTGTGTAGCTAACCTATTTAAAGCTGCTTCCTTACTTTGATCAGTAGCACCTGCGACTGCATCCCCCACAACAGTTACAGCAAAATTTCTAGCTAAAGCCCCTTCCACTGTAGCAGTTACACAGCCTTCTATAAAAACGCCCGTTACTATTAATTCGTGGATGCCATGATTGTTTAAATACTTCATTAAGCTAGGATTACTAAATGCATCCGCTTTATTTTTTGAAAAATACACTCCCTCAGCTTTTAATAATCGTTTATCCATTTCCGCACCTTTACTTCCTTTTAATGCAGTGAATTTTCGTAAAAGGTTGGAAAGTATTTGCTTTCGCTCAAATTCATTCCTAATATAGAGGATAGGGACATTTGATTTTTCAGCTCTTCTTATCAGGCCATTAATGCCTTTTAAAATGGGCTCAATTTGATGCTTTGCCACAGGCATTCGGGCTTGATTACTAAGGTAATCATTTTGAATATCGAGTACCATTAACGCTTGCTTCAAAATATTAACCTCCCTGTATTTTTATATTTTTACGTTCTTAAAAAGCAAAAGGTTTCAATTTTTACCATTTTAAACAAAGGAGACTCAATATGATTAAACAAGCCAATAGAGAAGATGTTCAAACAGCATCAAATTTAGCACTACAACTCTGGCCAAATCATACGTTAGATGAATTTAACGAGGAAATGGCGCAACTAATAAATGCTGAAAACGCTACGATTTTCCTTGCATATGTGGATGATGAAGCAGTCGGTTTTGCCCAATGTCAACTCCGAACAGATTATGTTGAAGGTACCCACTCAAGCCCAGTCGGCTATTTAGAAGGACTTTTCGTAAAAGAACAATATCGGCAGAAAGGCTTTGCAAAGCTTCTGATCGAGAGTTGTGAGCATTGGGCTAAACATAAAGGATGTCTACAATTCGCGAGTGATTGTGAAATACAAAATCTCGAAAGTCTAGCGGTCCATCTTAAATTAGGTTTCACCGAAGCAAACCGCATTATTTGTTTTACGAAGGAATTATAAAAATGAGGTGATTCAAGTATATAGTCAGTTAATAATGCAAAAAAGAAAAAAATCACAAGTGCTTTTTTACACACTTGTGATTAATATTTGTTCGATATATAAAGGAATAATAACAGGAACACAAACGTTAAAGTCCTTTTATTTTGGCTATTAAACGATATGTACTATTTATTAATTTAAATATGTATTGGCTGAAATGTTTCTTTCGCGCTCGTCCATTACTAGGTGGATAATAAATGCAAGTTGTTGCTCTATTCGCTCATTGTTAAGATACATAATGTTTGCAATTGCTTTTTTTTGTTTTTCTTCTAATCCTACCTTCTCAAGCAATAACATAATTTCTTCTTTCGAAAGCCCAAACATACTATTTTCACCTCCAATTTATGATTTATTATTTCATAATCATTATTCACTTTTTTCAAACGGCGAACTTACACAACCATTCCATGACCTATTTTCACTGATTATAGGATAACACATAGACTTAATTAATCCAAATTTTACTTTATTTTAATAAAATTCCAACCTCTATAAAAAATCATTATTATTCGATAATAACTTTCAGTGTAATGATTTTTAAAATTAATTAATTCTATTATAAAAATAACAACCCCATTTGTCGAATTTTAGTATTCTTCAGTACGGCTTATAAGTCTATATACGAAGGCATGTTTGAATGAATAAGGACAACAAATAAATTGCTCATTTTTTTAATACATTTTTATTTTTATTATAAATCATCTGTCGTTTTACATTGCTTTTAGCTCATAAAAAAAGTAATTTCAAAATAATTGAAACTACTTACCCTTCTATTGTATTAGGTTAATTTACACTGTTTTGTTACTATTATTATCCGGGGCATTTATGTTAAATTTTTGTAAATTTTCAGCTGATATTTGTAATTTTACATCCAATTTTTGGATACTTACTATTTCTGTTTGATTTAATATAACATTCTTTGTCTTGTCACTAGTATTGACTGGTAAATTAACTATTCTCGACGTTGTATCAGTCTTCCATATTGTCTTGTTAGTATACCCTTCGATGAATAATTGGCTCTTCCCCTGTACAATAGCTGGTATTTTTACAGCCGTTAGATCTGTATACACCATCTCAAGTAAAGATTGATTGGACATCGCTAAAAATGGTCGATCTGCTTTATCAATCGTACAATGCTCAATACGCCCGATTGATTTATCAGACCAAACTATGGCATATTGACCTTCATAACAGTTGTTAAATTTACTATTGGCAACTTCAAAAATAGCATCAATACAAGTAATCGCATTTCCGCTAATGTGTTCAAACGTACAATTATCTGTAAAGAGTCGAGCATTATTTATATAGATATGATGACTTTCTAGCTCTTGAATTATTGTATTCTGCAGCGTAATTTTGGCGTGATCATTGCCATAAATACCACCTGCCTGCCCAAATTGGATCTTACACTGATTGAGCTTTAACCCGCTTGAGTCAATAATAAAGTGAAATTGTGGGTGTTCTTGGAGATCACACTCTGTCATCGATACATCGGCTTCGTTGACAATCGTAACGCCTGTCGCCTTTCCCTTATTTATCCTACATGTACGAAACTCCGCTTTACTATTTTCAATTAACAACTGAGACTTCACATGACGCTGGATCTTACAATCATACATAATCGCCCTAGATTTCTCACCAACATATAGTCCGTTTCCTACTCCATCAGAAAAGATAGAATTTGTCACCATCAATTCACTTTGATGAACAACTAGTTGCGTGTCTTGATGATGCTTGATTTCACAGCCATCCATCGTTAGTTTCGAGCTATCAAATACTTGCACCCCTACATCTTTCCCTTGGTGAATAAGTGTATTGGTCATTGAAATTGAACTGCAGGCTGCTACAATTTGTGCCTTTTTATGTCCATGAATTTCACAATCCACTAGCTCCATTTTTACATCACGCATTGCATAAATGCCATTCATTTGCCCTTCTAACAGCATACAATTAGTTAAAGCGATTTCACTATTTTGCACATTAATTTGAGCTTTAACATGATGCTGGATCGTTGAATCCACTAGAATAACGCTTGAGCCATTATCAATACTTAAACCAATATGATTGATTGGACTTGCAAAAATATCGACATTTTTCATCATTAAACTACCGAAGCTTACGGTCACTTGTGTCTGCACCATTTGTTGCTCAATGACACAGTTTTCTAACTGTAAATCTCCCTTTACATAAATACCCTGCCCTTGGGTAAAACGCAAGTTTCGCATATTTACAAGTGTCTGATAGCGGATAAACACGCCACCTTTAATGGTCACATTCCCCACTCCATAAAGTGTCAGCCTTTTGGAAATTTCGAAGCTTTCTTCATATATCCCATCCCGGATTTCAATGAAATCCCCCGGCTCTGCCTCTTGAATCGCCTGCCCAATACTTTGGTATCGGTGCATAATACTTCTCTTTACAACAAGTGTCGCCATCTCTACACTCCTATGTCGCTTTTCTTTTATTTATATCCCCATTGAACTTCCTATTATTCAATTTTGTACAAATAATTTACAACCGATTCTTTTATAGAGCATAGACTTTTTTCTATTTCATCCGCAAAAGCACACAATAAAAAACCAGCAATTAAACGATTTTCTCGTCATTGCTGGTTTAACGGATTTTAAATTTTCGATGCAGCTACTTGATTCTGTATTAAATGCAAGTCCACAATTAAACAGACATAATTACAATTTAAATTTCCTAACAAGGTCGTTTAAACTCTCTGCCATTTGTGCTAAATTGGCTGAACTATTATTGATTTCATCCATAGAGCTGGCTGCTTGTTCGATTGTTGCAGAAGTTTGCTGTATGCCTGCAGCGGATTGCTCCGAGACAGCGGCAATTTCGTCCACCGATTTATTAATATTGACAGTGCTTTGTACTACGTCTTCTAGCTTTGTCGTCATGCTGTCAATGTTTGCTGACATTGAGTAAACAGCTTCTGCAATGTGGCTGAATGTTTCATTTGTGGAAGCAATTTGAGTTGTGCCTTTTTCAACCTCTTCGTAGCCATTTTCCAGTGAAGATGTCACCCTGTTTGAATCTTGTTGAATTTTTTGTACGATGCCTGTGATATCGTCAACCGAGACGGCTACTTGTTCGGCAAGTTTACGAACCTCATCTGCAACGACCGCAAATCCTTTACCATTTTCTCCAGCTCGAGCCGCTTCAATCGCTGCATTAAGTGCCAGTAAATTCGTTTGTGCGGCAATACCCTGTATCACTGCCACGATTTTGGAAATGTCCTGAGTTTGTTTACTTAGTTCGTCTACCTTATGAACTGCATCCTTCACAATATGATGAATGGATGTCATTTGCTCTGTGGATGCGTCCATTAAATCTTGGCCCTCTTTCGTTAAAGCCATAACATTTTGGGAATATTGCTGAACATCCGTACTGCTATTATTGACATCTGTTATCTTTAAGGTGAATTCTGTCATTGTTGTAGCTACATCTGATGCATTACTTGCCTGCACTTCTGTACCACTCGCGATTTCAGTGACTGTGTCAACAATTTGTGCCGTACCCGTTTTCACCTCTGTCGCTGATTGCATAAGCTCCTCACTATGTGCAGCTACATCATTAGACACAGTTTGAATTTGTTTTAATAAACGGTTCAAAATATCAGACATCGTATTCGTTGCTTCTGTAAGCCTTCCTACTTCATCTTTGGAATTCACCACAAGTGCAGGCTCACTTAAATCACCTTCAGTTATTCGTTGCATACGATTTGTCACAGCGATGATTGGTTTAGAAATGATTCGAGCACTTAATAATGCAATCACGATGGATACGATAACAATGACAATACCGACGATTATACCTGTAAGTTGCTTAGTCTCACCTGCACTGACAATGTCTGCACCTGTCGCATTAATCGATTGCTTACGATGCTCTGCTAACCCCTCAAAGCCTTCCCGTATTTCTGTTGCCTTATCACTCATAGTTGCTAAATTTTTCGTCGCTTGTTCAATTTGGCCTTGATCATAAACAGTAAATACTTCTTTTTCAACATAACGGCTCCATTCTTTAGCCATTTCCGCAAATTCGTTGAAATCACCTGTCTCTGATATTACTAAACGTCGTTTCTCATTCTCATCCGCACGCTTCACATTATCTTCAAAAATTTTCTTATACTTTTCATCACCAGAAAGTACATACCCTCTAGCTGCGGCAATTCTTAGCCCTATCGTCTGAGCTTCCTCATAATCTGTAATTAGTAATTGCATTTCTTCATCAATAATTCGTTCCGTTGCGCTGTTGCTTTGGTTGACTGCATAAAAATTGTAACCAATGTATAAAATCACTACTGCTACTACAATGCTGAAGGAAAAAACGATTCTTTTACTAATTGACTTAAAATTCATTTCAAATTCTCCTTACTTTCCAAATGCAATCTAATGTGCATTGTTATAATTTGCACACCATTAGTAATTTAACACTCTTGATCCAGGTTTGGATTGATTTGGAATTTTACCTAGATTAAATGAAATAACTAATTGAATTTCATGTAATTTTCAGCGGATAATAATATCCATAATTTTCAGACAGATGACCTATCTAAAAATCTATACAACAGGACTTTTGACACACAAAAAGAACAGCCTCAAAAGTAAGCTGTTCCTTCTATTTAAATATTAATCCCAACAATTAAACATAACATCTCCGATTGTTTTACTATCAAAGCGTGAAATGTATTTCCATTCCACATCAGATAAACTGTGCAGCTCCTTATCCTGCGTCAACAATGTGTTTAGTGTATCGGCAGTAAGGCATTTACGCATTCGAAAATATTTGTGTAATGGAGCTTTTGTTAAAAATTGAAAGCTTAACTCTTCATCAAACTTAGCAAACGCAATATAAGGCATCAGCCTATGATGAAGTATCGTCAAACGCTCATCTCCCAGTTGAATTACCGCTTGCATATATACAACATGAGGATGATCAATAAATTGTAAAGCTTTTGCTCGTTGTTCACTTGTAACTAAATGATAAACCATCGACTGGAAAGATCGCATATCCTGTTCAATGAGATGGTCTGCATCAAAACCTGAAATCCCTTTCGTTAATCGCAACGAATCACCCCTTTATAATTATGTCTATATGACCTTCTAGTAAAGATAGGCAGATTCCTTCAATAAAAATCTATTTTCTTGTTATTTGATAGTTAATTTCTAAAAAAGGTAGACCGAAAATACGCATCTTGTGCACAGCCGTTAGTGTTGTTTCATCTTCTGCCTTTATCTTAAAATGCTCCTGTAAAGGTAGTTGAAATATAAAACGGTTAATGGCTAAATAAATCCCAGCATCCCCATCGTGATTACTCGTTAAATATAAAGCACCATTATCTTCATATAAATGTAACACCCCAATCATTGTTGAAAAAGGCAGTGGAAGTGCAATATTCATATAGGTGATTTGTCCTGTTGTATGCTTTGAATAGATTGCGACAAAGGCTGTTTGTTCGTCTATTTTACGAATCCATGCACGTGGAGCGGGACGTCCATCGTGCAGCTCATCAACTTTAACAACCGTTCCTGTCATCTCAATTTGCTTACTGGAGAAGGGTAAATTCAGCTGTTGCATGAAGCGACTTAAGCTTTGATAAATTAAAGCAAACGGTTTAAACCAGGTTTTCCACTTTATAGATGCCATTAAACGATACTGATTTGTTTCTTCATAAAAATGTGGAATGATGTGTGGCAGCTTTGTCGTATCCACAAAGTCACTAAGCGCATCGACTAAACCTGGGTGCGGGTCTTTTCGTTCTCGCAATTTCCCCCTAATTTGGCTTACTGGAAAATGGAATGGTTGAAATTTAGTTTCGGGAATAGCTATAGCCCAAGCTAGCACCCCTACACTACCGAAGAAAATACCATTCATAAATCCATGAAATGTTAGCATTTCTGGTATCCCTACATAGCCAAATGCATACATAAATGACCATATTATCGTGATACATAGTGCCCCGTAGGAAATGCGTAACAGTAAACCTTGTCCACGAGGAAGTTTCGTTTTTAAAGCAAGGAAAAATAAACTGTAAATCGCAGCGATATAAAGGATCACTGAAATAATTTCAATTATTGTAGAGAACGTTATACCAATTGCTACAAGAAGTGGGCCTGTCAATAATATAACAACGACTGCATTGTACCTTCTACTCTTATGTATTCGCCCAAAAAGACCTATAGAAATAGCTAATAAACAAGCTGAATAATGAAAATGGATGGCTGTTAACCACGTTATTAACGATGAAAAACCTGTATCGATGTTTGCGATAAAAGCAAAAAACCATAGTCCACCAACCAATATATAAATAAGCCCCACGTCAATTGATATCTCCGCCATGTTTGTAAAGCCTCGCTGTAAAAATCGCTTCACACCTTGTATAGCTAGAAACGCCGTATAAAAAACATAAATAAGTACGAGAACGATCGCTATCCAACCTTCAGACCACCAATGTAACAACGTAATAGCAAACATCATCGCGACAATAATAGCATCGCCGGGTTTTGTTAAAGAAAATGATCATTTTCACCATCGCTGGTACAAAAATCAGCTGTGCAACTGTGAGTAGCAACATATATTCAGGCTGCGGGCTAAACAAATAACAAACGACCGACAGCATAAGCCCTAATAGTAAGACAGGACTAGTTAGATTGTTGCGTAAATTCACCAGCATACATCATCAGCCTCCCTATTATTGAATTATGAATGGACACATGAATCGTAAACACATTCCTTTTATCATCAAATCCTTCCTCGACGATAACACGCCCCTCTAATATTTTGGGTATTGAACATTCTATTTTGGAAACGACAAATCGTTGGACTCCGGAGCGAATGACCAATTTCCCCTCACCTGTCACCGCAAAATGCAAATCTGAATAAAAAAGAGCTGGTGATCCTAAGTAATCCTTGACTATTTTTCGGACTGGATCAATCGTCATTCTCGCATCAAAATGTCTAGTTCTATTTGAAAAATTGAAAGTACGCTCCCATAACACTTCAAGTTCTCCACTTGGTAATACTCGACAAGTATTACAAATCGAGAATGGAACATCGTCGCCTGATTCAGGAAACAGGAATTTAGTTTTGGTAGCTATCGCATAAAAAGGACGAAGCCACTTTGAACCAGATTCAATTTTATGCATTACGCCAGTAGCATAAAAAGGCTGATCTACAGGTAACATATAACGCTTCTGCAGCATCGGATGGAGTCGAGTAAAGTCCTCGCCCAATAAAGTTTGATAAATCGTCATGTTGTTCCTCCTCGCTTTCGTTTACAGCTTTTGGCACTAGGCATATCTTTACTTAAAATCAACCCGATAATGGACAATACCCACAATGCTACATTAAGTGTTACAGGATTAAATGGAGCAGCAGCAATCGTTTTATCTGCTAGAACGACACCCAATGTTAAAAACGGAAATAACACTATTTGCGCGCCAAACAATAAACGCTTTCCTCGAGGCAATAACCAACACAGTGCAAAGATGATCTCTGCAAGTCCAATCCAGTTTACTATTTGGCTAGTGTTACTTGATCCATTCAACTGACTATTTTCTTCGCCTAGTAATTCCTCAATCATCATCACCTCAGTAGGATGTTGAACGATGATTTTCGGTACAAGACCGTGGTACAACCACACAAAACAAAAAAGCACACTAATGAGCACTGTTAAAAAAAAGCGACGATACTGAGAAAAAGGATTTTCTCCTTTTTCAAGCCATCTTTTTAAAACATCGAAACTAAGAGCTGTTGCCCAGCCCATTACGGGACGAAACACAGCATCAAATAATTTCCCTAGTTTCCCGTAGCGAACATCATAGTCATACTGGGTTAAAAATGTGAGCCCCTTGTCATTAGGAATATATCGCCAGTACCCTTTCCCCTCTGCAATTGGAGATATTTTTTGGAGTGTACCAAAATGTAACGAGGATGTTTTCGTACCATCTTTTTTATGATGCTCTCCTTTACTCTCACCCCAGCCACTAACTGCTATGCCCGGCATCACCTTCGTTTCATAAGTAAAGCGCTGAGCTTCTTCAGGAGATTTTTTATCGATATATGTAATAGAAGTAAAACGTAAATCCCATTGCTCATGCAGCTTAGGGTTTTGGGTATAATTCCAAGTCTCATTGATGGGCGCTCGTATATCCACCTCCACATAAATAGGCTTTTTCTTCATCTTTATATCCTCCTTCGAACAAGCTTATTGATTATTTTAGTTTACTTTCTATTATCCTCCATAACCACTACTCTATTAATGGTATTATAGCAATAAATTAATTTTTAACCATAAATTGGACTTTATCCATTTAATCGGAACAATACCATAACATAGGGTTGATTTCCGTTCCTACTGAGGGCTTTCGCACCGATAAAACTTTGTTTAGTTGTTCTTCGTTCCGACTTGGCGACTCCTTAGGGATAAACCAACCAACATCGTGTTCGTCCAAGCCCCTGGAGCGAAACGGGAGTTTTCAGTTCAAAAGCGAAGTGCTAACGTAGCAGCAAATAGTCGTAAGAAATTAGCCCATGAAATGCTTGATATTTAAATGAAAACAGACCCTCCTATGTAGCAGAGGGTCTGTTTTCATTTATCGAGCTATTTTATCTTTTTATCGCTTAATTTTTTCATTTTATCGGACATTTTTTCAAATTTATCGACATCTTACGCTCCTACAAACAGTACTGCCTGTCCGATTGCAATAAAAAATGCTTCATGCTGTATCGGGCTGTTGTCTTCAATTTGCAGCGTAATCTCAAAATGAGTCTCACAAAAAATAGCTTGCCAGCGTGCAATTGGTTGATCATCAAGAGAAAATACGGACCAGTCCTCCATTTCCTTGTTGAGTTTTATAGTTTGGACGCCGTCTGTGATGATTAAATCAGGGATCATAATTTGCCAGCCATCATAGGCAATCATATACTCTTTGCTTGTGACGAAATCCTCCCCTATAAAATGCACTCGACCACGACGCGACACCTTCTTACATGTGAAAAGAGGCTGACCAGTGACATCACTAACATCAAAACGTACAAAATAGCGATAGTCCATCGTGCGGTCAAATGCCTTTTTCAGTCCATTCGAATAAACACGTTGAACAGTCGTCGATACTTCCCCCGCTTCATTTAAAATGGCTACTGATTCTGTTGACTCAATGGCCGCTGGTTGTTTATATGTATAAATCTTCAATCCGTTCGCTCCTTCATTCAGTTGCTTTCTATAAACTAACATAAAATAAGCGCCAAATACAAAGGTTGTATTTGACGCCTTTAATGTTTATTTAGTTTGCTTAGGTACTTCGACTGTGAATGGTTGGAACTTCACTTCTTTTAGTGATAACTTATCGAATGGTATTTTTGTTTCTATGCCATCCTTATCCATTTGTACACCGCCCCCGTCTGAAGGGAGCATTAAATATGGAGTAATCGTTAATTTTTGAACATCGTTTGAAATCGGGTCAAAGGACTTTATACTGCTAAAGTTCCATACACCATTTTCGAAATGACCTTCTCCTCCACCAGAATGCGAAGTAATCTCCTTGCCATTCTGATCGGTAATACGGAATTCTATAAACGATGCACCTACTTGTGAATTATCAATTGTCCCCTTTTCAGACGCTTTATAGTCAAGTGCTATACCTGATGGGCTTAATGAAATTTTGGAAACATCCAGTTGAATGCCCTCTGCTTGTTGCTGATGATTAACTGGTACATCAATAATATTCTTAATCTTTTCAACAGGAACTGTAAATTCCCATTTCTCCCCTTCTTTCCCTTCTAACATTAAGCCCATTTCAAAGGAATCCGGCATCTTTCCCATCACAGCAAATCTTGCAAGACCTGTATGAACCGTTGGACTTATTACCTTTTCATAAAAGGTTCCAGATGCCACTTCAGGGTTTTTACCATTAATAGTAAAGTTTAGTCCTGCCCCAAAGTAATCCTTACTTAATACCTTTTCAGAATCAGCTGTAAATCCTACTGTAATATTAGAATCATCATAAAGAACTTCGTCTATCGTTACAGAAATACCATTAATAGTATGATTTTCTCCAATAGTGCTTGTTAATCCTTGTTCACTAGCTTGTTTAAGCCCAGGTAAGCCTGAGTTACTGAATACCGACCCGACAATTGGTAGCTGTGATAATGTGCTCGCGAAAGTTGGTGATACATACGCGGCAGAACCTACCATAATACTAAATGCGGCTGCCGCACTTGCTACATACAATAATGGTTTACGTTTACTTTTTCTTTTAATTTGTACAGGTGTTTGAGTCATATTTTTTTGCTCCTCTGCTTGTTTTATGCCATTGGCAATCGCTGCTCGTACCTCATCTCTTGGGAATTCCGGAAGAGTACTTTTTTCATTAAATGGCTTTTTCATTAAACGTTGCACTCCTTTCTAATTCTCGTTTTAATTGTTTTTTTCCACGATGCAAATACGTTTTAATAGTGCTAACTGGCTTTTCCATTACCTCTGAAATTTCTTTAATCGGCAAATCATGATAATAAAATAAAATGATGGCCATTTGCTGAGAATGATTCAAAAGCTGTATAGCATCCGATAAATCAATTGGATTCGCCATAACATTTTCTTGCTCCTGTAAACGATGTAATAATTCACTTTCTTCATAAGGAATGATTTTCTGCCCTTTTTTTAGCAAACGATAACATTCATGTATTAAAATCCGAAACAGCCATGTGGAGAAAAATTCCGGATGCTTTAGTTGATGCACGGTTAGATAAGCTTTACATGCTGCTTCTTGAATAGCGTCCAATGCATCCTCTTTTTGGCCAACATAAGAAAGCGCGGTATAAAATAATTTTTCTTCCTCTAAAATAAGTAGCTGCTCAAACGCTTCCTTATTTCCTGTTATAGCCTGTTTAACGATCGATAAGTCATGTTCCATGCTGTTTCCTCCTTTCAATACTTAGAGTAATTAACTCAATCAAAAGGTTTCACTTTGAAAAAATTCTTTTTATAAATCTTCTATCCAAGAGAGCGAGAACCGCTGATAGAAAACGGAACATCACTGATAAAAGAGCCATAATCGCTGATTGAACGCGGAACATCGCTGATAAGAGAGCCATAATCGCTGATAGAAAACGGAACATCGCTGGTTTTGGCTCTTCTTTCCATAACTTTCGCTCTTCTATTCACGATTCTGATTGTTCTACCCACGGTTTTGGCTCTTCTATTTACGACTTTTACTCTTCTATCTATGACTTTGATTCTTCCATCCACGATTCTAACTCTTCTATCCACGACTTTGATTCTTCTATCCACGATTCTAGTTGTTCTATCCACGATTCTGATTGTTCTATCCATGATTTCAGCTCTTCTATCCATGACTTTGACTCTTCTATCCTGATTTTGGCTCTTCTTTCCACGACTTTTACTCTTCTATCTATGACTTTGATTCTTCCATCCACGATTCTAACTCTTCTATCCACGACTTTGATTCTTCTATCCACGATTCTAGTT